>CAZZYB010000026.1:0-18066 GCA_964658125.1 uncultured Acetobacteraceae bacterium
CGCGGGAATGCAGCCGGGCGATATCCTGCTTTCGTTCAACGGGTTCGCGCCGCACTCGGTTTCTGCATTGCGACCCTACCTGCAGGACGAGGGAGATCGGCCGGAAACCGTGCAGGTGCTGCGCAATGGTCAACCGCTCACCCTGACGATGACGCCAGCACCGGTCGATACACCGGAGGGCAAGGTCTACCAGATTGGATTCATCTCATACCCGGCGCCGGTGAAGATCGAAAACCTTGGCCTTGGCGCGGCCAGTGCGCAAGCCGTCAAGGGCACTTTGAAGTACGGCGGCCTGATCGTCGATGTGATTCGCGGAATGTTTACGCACCGGATCTCTGTGCGCTCGGTTTCCGGTCCAATCGGCATTGGCCAGCAGGTTCATCAGGCGTTCAAGATGCCCGGGCCGAACCCCATTATCGAGCTGATGACCTTCATCTCCGTGAACCTTGGGATATTCAACCTGCTGCCGATCCCAATCCTCGACGGCGGCATGATTCTGTTCCTGTTTATCGAGAGCCTGATGCGGCGTGATCTGAATCAGCAGATCAAAGAACGGGTCTATCAGGTTGCGTTTGTTTGCCTGATCGCGTTTGCGGCGTTTGTGATTTTCAATGACATTACGCGGCTGTCGGGCCACTAAGCATCAGCTCTTCAAGAGCGCCGGCCAGTTCAAGACCATCTCGATGTCGCTTGCACTCGCCGGCAACCCTTCGCTGATCACCACGAACCGTTGGCCGTCGGGGCTGACATCGTACAAGGTCCCGGAGCCGCCCAGCGCGACGTTTGCATGAAACAACCGCTTTGGCGTTCCCGCCCGCGAAGCATCCCCGCCCGCAATTTCGACCGCCATCATGCTGCCGTCGCCCGACAGGTAGAACAACTCTTTGCCGTCGTGCCGCCACCGGGGGATTCGTCCGCCCTGGCTAGAGATGCGCCTGCTCTGGCCGCCGTTTGGAAAATCCATCAAATACACTTCGAGCTTCCCACTGGCATTGGACGCAAACGCAAGCAGCTTCCCATCCGGTGAGAATGTAGGTAACAAACCCTGAAAGCCCGAGGCGCCGACAGGATGCCAATGCAGATACGCCTTCGCCGCCGAGTCGAATTCGCTCCACGCCACATCGTAGTGCGTGCCGTCCGCGGAGACCTCCGCTACTGCGTACTGCTCGTCCGGCGAAAGATCGTTGATATAAAAACCCTTGTACGCAGACAGATCCTGTACGGCTTCTTCGGGTCCCCTGGGTGACACCGCACGACGCAAGAACTTTCGCGTTCGGCCATCTGCGTAATATAGCCACTTGCTGTTGCGCGCCCATATCGGATTGGAAGGATGGATAGCGTCGGAAAAGGGTTCCAGTAATCCGTCGGCCACTGACGCAACCCATATTCGGAACTGGCCGCTCAGAGCGCTGTGCTTCAAGACCTCGATCATCCGGCCGTCTGGAGAAATAGTCGCGCTCCAGTAATCTGCCGGTGTTCCCAGCGTCCCCGACTCGTGGCCGGCACGGTCCTGCCATACCAACTCAGTTGCTGCCTCTACATCCGTGCGCACGACCAGCACGCCAGTGTCCGAGACACTGATAGTCCCCGCGCGCTCCAGCAGAACGCGAGATGTCCCCGATAAATTTCCACGATCGAGATCGAAGGCTTGCGCCTCGATCTTGGCACCCTGCTGGCTCAGCAGGTAGTACGCCTGACTATCAGGATCGCGCCCCAGGGCGAACTGGCTGTCCGCTACAAGAATCCGCCGCCGAGTTCTACTTCGGTCAAGCGACTCCAGAAAGATGCCGCGGTTGTCGAGATTATCGGTCCGCGCGAAATATAGAAAGCGGTTCCCATCCGGCAAAAAGTAGGGATACCGATGGGAGTTCTCTCCTGCGGATTTATTCAGTTCCGTCACCGGGACGACCTTACCGCCGGCGTCCGAAACCTGAAACAGTGGATGCAGGTTGATGCCAAAGAGAATCGTTCCGTTTCGACTCCATGAAGCGCCTCGGCCTTCAGGGGCGTCGCACAGCACAATCGCGCTCCCGCCAGCCACAGGCATGCGTTTGAGCTTTGCGTCCGCAAAGAAACCAATGTGCTGACTGTCAGGCGACCAGAAGGGGCTCGATCCATTCACCGCTTCATCCATGCGAACTAGCCGATCGGAATCCAGCCGGCGAATAAACAGATTGCTTCCCTCGTTCGTCTTGAGAGCCACAATGACTGCGCTCCCATCCGGGGCTACAACCGGCGGCCCCAGCAACCGGCCGGGATCAGCGGCGGCTACCCCTTGCGGCAAGGCAATCGTGACATTGATCGCGCGTTGTGCCGGCTTCTTCCGCAGCGATTCGAAAGCCCACACGCCACCGCCAGCAACCGCCGCAGCGGCAGCCGTCCAGGCAAACGTCCTGCGATTCATCCGTGAAGTCTCGCGCTCGGCTCGGCCACTGGGCGTCGGTTCCGCGGTGCCGGGCTCAGCGACCGGCCCCTCTGCCACGTCATGATTTCGGTCGCTGCTTCTGCCCAACCGCTGCAAGTCGCGCTTCATGTCGGCGGCCGTCTGATAGCGCAGTTCGCGATCCTTCTCCAGTGCCTTGTCAATGATCCGATCCAACTCACCAGGCACATCCGGATTCAGCCGAATTGTCGACACAGGTTTCCGGTTGACGATCGCTTCGAACACCATCGCCGTACTTTCGCCGCGAAACGGCAGCGATCCCGTGGCCATCTCGTACAGCACAGCTCCGAATGAAAACAGATCTGTTCGAACGTCCAGATCCCTCGCGCGTACCTGCTCCGGCGACATGTAATTCACGGTGCCGAGCACGCTTCCAAAAGCGGTGAGACTGGTCGCCGTCTCCTGCTCCACCGCAGTGGACACAACCTTCGCCAAGCCGAAGTCCAGCACCTTGACGTGTCCATACTTCGTCACAAAAATATTTGCCGGCTTGATGTCCCGATGCATGACGCCCGCGGAATGCGCCGCATCCAGCGCGGCGGCAATCTCAATTCCGAACGCCAGAAGCAAGCCCAGTTCCAGCGGTCCACCTGCGATCCGGTGCTTCAAGGTCATTCCGTCCAAAAACTCCATCGCGATGAAGGGCTTGCCGCCCTCCTGTCCGACTTCATAGATTGTGCAGATATTCGGATGATTGATCGCCGAAGCGGCCTGGGCCTCGCGCTCAAACCGCGCGAGCGCCTCCGCATCTCCTACCATTTCCTCAGGCAGAAACTTCAACGCAACGAACCGCCGCAGCGACAGGTCCTCCGCCTTGTAGACGACGCCCATCCCACCGCCGCCGAGTTCTTCAACGATTCGGTAGCGCGAAATTGTCTGTCCAATCATTGAAGAATGGCGGGCCTCAAGGTTTCTCAATCTTAGGGTCCCGCCTTCACCCCGTCAACGAATTGAGAGAGGCGATACCTTTGCCAATGATCTAACTCTGTATCGCGGAGTTCGTCCGCTGCTCCCTGTCCCGCAGATCCATCACGATCTGCGCTGCCGCCATGCGCGCTTCGTCTTCCTTGTCTACAGGAAAGCTGATGGCACCCACGCGTGCGTGACCGCCGCCTCCATAGCGCTCGCAGATCGCTGACAGATTTGCCAGTTCACTTGCAGGCTTCTTTGTCCACGGGTTTGTTCCTACGGAAACCTTGTTGCGGAAGCTGGACTTTGACAGCCCTACGTTGTATGTCCCCTCGGGGTGGAGGTAGTACGGAATGAATTTGTTGTAGCCCTCGGTTGGTTGGTCGGTGATGTCGAACGTGATGACGCCGCGCTCGCAATGCGCGCGCTCGCGGATGAGTTCGATGGACGCGCGATGCGCTGTCAGCAGCGGCTCGAGGCGCTCCTGGACAAAGGGTTGCGCCAGGACGTCATTGAGGCTCATTTCGGTGAGCAGTGGGATGATGCGTTGGATGTAAGCACTCTGATCCGCGCTTTCGACGACCATCGTCAGCTTCATCGCGGCTGCGCCCATTTCGACGGCGGACTGCGCGCTTTCGTACTTGGCTCCGTCGACGATGTCGGCCCACTTAATCAACTCTGCCAGTGGGGCGATCTCCATGCCGAACTTCGTGCTTGCGATGTGCGCGATCCAGCCTGTGCAGCTTGTGTAGCTGGCATCGAAAAACTTCCGCATGGATTCAGAGCCGTCGGCCTGACCGGCGCGAAATTTCGCTTCATCCTCAGGCGTTAGGAACGCGGATAGATGATGATCGAACCACCACGTCACGCGCGGGGATGGCGAGTACTTGAAGTCGACAATCGCATTGTCACCCTCGGCCGCGAACATCGCGTCATCGAACAGCGCTCCGACGCGATGCTTCAGGCCTACGTAGTCAAAGCTCGTGGCCGTGCCGATGCATTCGCGATGGAAGCGTGTGAAGAGCGAAGCCGAGCAGGCTCCATCGAAACAATTGTCGTGGTACAGAACGCGGCAGTTCAATGGAGTACCTTCGCCTTTCAACTTCGCAACGAGTCTTCTAAGCATAGCCGACGACTTGTAGACGGAACTGAACCGGCGTCCCTAACGTATGCTACTGAAATTCAGGAGAAGCAATGGACAGCCACGAAGCCCCCGACGTCGTCACGCCCGCAGCAGAGTGGCCAACACCACCTCCACCCACGGACGAAGCTACGAATCCCTTTATCGGCCGCTTCGGTCTGCGGGCCATCTGGGGCATCCTGATCTTCATCGCGTTGGTCATTGGTGTCTCCTTTACCCTGGCCACCGCGACGCGTCTGGCGCGAGGCAAGAGCCCATTCCCCAAACACACCCAGGCAGCAAGTACGCCCTCTGGTGCCGCTAAAGAACCTGCGAAGGATGTCGTATCCATCGGCACAATCGTCGGTGATGGCGAAGGCTTCATCTCCGTTATGATCGTCTGCTTCATCCTCAGCCGTATTGAGCGTCGCCGGATCGACGTTTACGGCATCGGCCGCAGTCGTCTTCGTGACTTTCTTCCCGGAGCGTTCTGGGGCCTTGCCCTGCTGTCACTGCTTGTCTGGGTGCTGCATGCCTGCCACGCCCTCGTTTTTGATGGCCGCGTCCTCACCGGCCACGCCATCTACATCTTCGGAGCCAAGTGGCTGCTCGCCTTTCTTTGCGTTGGCCTCGCCGAGGAGGCCATAAACCGCGGCTACCTGCAGTACACCCTCACCCGCGGCTTTTACACTATGGCCGAGCGCATCTCCACCAACCATGCGCGCCTCATCGCGTTCTGGTCGGCGGCGGTGTTCATGTCGTGCCTCTTCGGTGCGGGCCACCTTCTCAACCCGGGCGAGTCCGCCGCCGGGATCGCCGCTGTCTTCATCGCGGGTATGGTCTTCAGCTACACGCTATGGCACACGGGTTCGCTGTGGTGGGCCATCGGCTTCCACATGGCGTGGGACTGGGCCCAGAGCTTCCTCTACGGAGTGCCCGACAGCGGCACCCTCAGCGCGGGCCGGCTGTTCAACACGCACGCCGTGGGCAACCCACTCATTTCCGGCGGCGCGACCGGGCCTGAGGGCAGCATCTTCGTCATCCCCGCATTTCTTGCGATCGTGCTGGTCGTCCGCTTCACCACGCGGCGTGGCGAACAGCCCGATCTCTATCCCATACCCAAAGCCGAAAGTCTTCCACCGGAGGCACCTGCCGTCATCGCCTAGAATCATCTAAGCGCATGACTTTATTTCCCTCCGCACCAAGCCGTCCCGAATCGATTGAACCCGCGCGCGAGGAGCCTCGGCTGCTGACGCGTCACTACGAAGCTCCTTCCGAGCCCTCGAAGCCTCGCCCGGTATCCCGCCGTCGCGCTCCGCGCATCGTCGCGCGCACCGTGCTTGCACTCTTAGCGGTGGTGCTGGTGGTGGTCTTCACGGCGGCGATCTGGCTGCGGCACTCGATGCGCGCGGCGTTGCCGCAGATCGACGGGAAGCTCCAGGTGAGCGGTTTGTCCGCTCCCGTTACTGTCACCCGCGACGATCACGGCGTTCCCTCTATTCAGGCCGCGAACCTTGACGACCTGCTGTTTGCACAGGGCTTCATAACCGCGCAGGACCGGCTGTTTCAGATGGACGCGCTGCGCCGTCATGCCGCTGGAGAGCTGGCTGAAATTCTCGGTTCGGGGCTGATCGAGCACGATCGTACCCAGCGGATTCTGCAAATCCGAGCCGCCGCCGATCGCGCTCTTGCGCAGCTAGGGCCGGATCAACTTCACCAGCTGCAAGCGTATGCAAACGGTGTTAACGCATTCCTCGCGCAGAACGCGGACCATCTGCCGGTCGAGTTTCATTTGCTGCACTACGCCCCGGCGCAGTGGACTCCGCGCGATACGCTGCTGGTGCAACTGGCGATGGTGCAGGATCTTTCTACGGAGTTTCCCACCAAGATTTTGCGAGAAAGCTTTTCGGCGCATCTGCCACCTGAGCTTCTTGCCGATCTTTATCCGGTGGGCTCGTGGCGCGATCATCCGCCGTCGCAGGCCGTTCCTGACCTTACCAGCCCGCGGCCGGAGATTGAGCAGATTCCGCTTGACCCGACACAGTCGCAGCTTGCGAATCCTGAGGAACTGCTTCGCGTTCGGTCGGAGCTTTCGCTACAAACCTGTGAGGGTTGCCGTTCCGGTTCGAACAACTGGGCGGTTGCGGGCTTACGCTCCGCGAGCGGCCGGCCGCTGGTTTCGAATGACATGCACCTGGCGCTTGGGGTGCCGGACATTTGGTATGAAGCCACGCTGCACGCGTCTGACGGGTCGCTTGATGTCGCGGGGCTCACGCTGCCGGGCGCGCCTTTCATTGTCGTGGGCCGCAATGCGCACGTCGCGTGGGGCTTCACGAACCTGGGCGGTGACGTTCAGGATGTGTACGTGGAACACTTTCGCGGCACTGGCGACACGACCGAGTATCAGCGGGCTGATGGCTCGTGGGCGGGCGTTCAGCACCACACGGAGCACATCCGTGTGCGGGCACACACCGACGTTACGCTCGACGTTCTAACGACCACGCACACCATCGGCGCGTCGGAGATGGCGACGCCGATCATTTCGCCGCTCTACCCTTCGGAGCACCGTTCGCTCTCGCTTGCGTGGACGGCGTACGACCCTGCCACTCTCAGCGTCCCCTTCCTGGCGGTGAATGCCGCGGCGGACGGCGCAACGCTGGCTGCAGCTTTTGAACCGTTCGGCGGCCCGACCCTCAACCTCATCTACGCCGACGACCGGAACCACATTGGCTACCATGCCATCGGCCGTATTCCCATCCGCGGACCCGCTGAGCATCACCCAGTGGCTCCGCCTGCGGAAGTCACCGCTCCGCCCGCCGAAGACGAGGAAGGTACGTCTCATCTCGAGCCACCACGCTTTCATCAGCCAGAGGTGCAGCTGGTCGGTTACGCCAGACGTCAGCGGGTGAGACCAAGTCCCCAACAGCCTGTCAAAGAGGACCCGATTCCGGCCGCAGCCGCACCTCTCGGGTACACGATCGGCTCGCCTATTCCGGCGGTTCCCGTGGATGCGCTCGACCCGAATGCGCAGTGGACCGGCTACATCCCTTACGCTGAGATGCCCGCCGTGACCGACCCCGGCACCGGCGTCCTTGCCACGGCGAATGCCCGCATCACGCCGAACGATTACCCGTACGCGATCGCGCTGAACTGGGCTCCGCCGTACCGTGTCGAGCGCATCACGCATGTGCTGGCTGAGAGCACGGGGCCGACTCCCGCTGACATGCTGCGCCTGCAGATGGACGTGCACTCCGAGCTTGACCTGGCCCTGGCCCAGCGGCTTGCGTACGCGCTCGACCACGCCTCGCTGAAGTACTCCAGCAACGTGCGGCTGCGGCAGACGGCAGACATTCTTCGCCGCTGGAATGGCGACGTTGACGTTGATGCACCGGCTCCGGCTATTGTTGCGGCGGCGCGTGCCGAGCTGTGGCCGATGCTGCTGATTCCGCAGATCACGGCGCACGACAAAGCTGCGGGTCTGACTCAGAAGAACATGACTCCGGAAGGCGTTGCGCGGCTGTACACGTGGGCAGAGCAAAGCACGGTGCTCGAAGGCTTCCTGCTGCATAGTCCGAAGCGCTGGCTACCACCGGGTTATGCCAATTGGAACGACCTTCTCGCCGCCGCCGTCGACCGTGGGCTGACGACGGCCGGGGCTCCGCCTGACCTCACGAAGTGGAGCTACAGCAAGTCGCGGCCGGTGGAGATCAGCCACCCGCTGCTGTCGAATCCGCTGATGCGACGGATGCTGGGCGTAGCGACCGGGTCTGGGCCACGGGTGGTGTCCGGAGACACCTCGACCGTGAAGGCGACCTCGCGAGGTTTCGGGCCGACTGAGCGCTTTACTGCCGACCTGAGCAACGCTGCCGCAACGACTTCCAACATTACTACTGGTCAGTCTGGCAACCCGGCCAGCCCTTACTACCTCGACCAGCTTCCGCACTGGCTCGCCGGAACGACGCTGCCGCTGCCGCTGCACGATGCTCACGTCGGCCACACCCTCCTTTTACAGCCATGACCGTACGAGCCGTCTCCCTGACCGCTACGCATGGCTTCTCCAAGCAGCCGCAGCTTTCGATCCGGCTCGTACCTGGGGAGGGTGTTGAAGGCGATGCGCACCGTGGTCGCAGCGTGCAGCACCTGTACCTCAAACGCCGCGACCCGACGCAGCCGAATCTTTGCCAGGTGCATCTGTTCGCTGCGGAGATGCTGGAGGAGTTGGGCACGCGGGGATTCGCGCTTGGTGCGGGCGATCTCGGGGAGAACATTCTTACTTCGGGCTGCGATCTGCTGACGCTTCCGCGCGGAACGCGGTTGCATATCGGGGGCGAAGCTATCGTTGAGGTCACCGGCCTGCGAACTCCGTGCAGCAAGATCGACAACTTCCGCGCGGGCCTGCAGCAGCATCTCTGGGGCGAGCGTGAGACTGGCGGCAAGAGGGCGCGGCGTGCAGGAATCATGGGCATCGTCGTGGCGGCGGGCGAAGTTTTTCCGGGCGATTCTCTGCGCGTCGAGGTTCCGGCGCCGCCACACGTTCCGCTTGGACCGGTGTGAAGGGTTACGCTAGGGTCATGCGGCGACCGTACATCTTCATTCTTTGCGCGGCGCTGATTGCGACGCTGCCGCTGATGGCGAACGGGTGCTCGTGCGGTCACGACTTCACGTTCCACCTGCAGTCGTGGCTGGACGCTGCCGAGCAGTTTCGCCACGGGACGATGCTGCCGCACTGGGCTTACAGCGCGGCGTACAACGCCGGCGAGCCGCGTTTTATTTTCTATCCACCGCTGTCGTGGATGCTGGGCGCGTTGCTGACGCTTGTGTTCCCGATCGCGGCTGTGCCTGCGATCTACACGTTCATCGCGCTCGCGGCTGCGGGGCTGGCGATGCATCGCCTCGCGCGCTACTTTGCGGGGCCTAACGCCGCGTTACTTGCGTCGGTCGTTTACGTTGTCAATCCTTACGTGCTGTTCACCGCTTACGAGCGGACGGCTTATGCAGAACTGCTCGCCGGGGCGTGGCTGCCCCTGCTGATGCTTGCGGTTCTGCGCAGGCGCCCGTCTATCCCGGGTATAGCGCTGCCGCTCGCGCTGTTGTGGCTTACGAACGCGCCCGCGGCTGTGATGGGGAGCTATACCCTGGCGCTGATCGTGATTGTCCGCATCGTGGTTGGGTTGAGGCAGGACGGTTCTGTGGACTTCCGGACGCGACTCGCGGAACCCGTACGTCTTGCCGTGACGTCCATCGGCGGAACCGTCCTGGGGCTGGCGCTTCCCGCGTTCTATCTTGTGCCTGCTGCCTACGAGCGGCGCTTCGTGCAGATTGCGATGGCGATCATTCCGAACATGCGCTTTCAGGACAACTTTCTTTTCGGCCACACCGGCGATGGGCCGCACGACGTTGTTCTGCATACTGCTTCCCTGCTTGCCGTCATACTGCTGGTCTTCACCGTTTCCGCTCTCATGGACGTCTTCTTCCGCACGCAGAAGAGAATGGTGGCCGGAGAGGCTTCTGGGAGCTGGGGCCTGGGCCCTGCGCCCTTGCTCGCTATCCTCACGGTCACTATCGGCTTCCTCCTCACAAAGTTCTCAGCGCCGCTCTGGAATCACCTGCCCGAGCTGGCGTTCCTGCAATTTCCGTGGCGTCTACTGTCGGTGCTTGGCGTCGTTCTCGCGTTGTCTGTTGCGCTGGTTGTGCGTGATCCCAAGCCCACGGCCGCTGTTCTGCTGGCCGTGATCTTCACGGTGATCGGCGTGCACACCTTCCGGCAGGATTGCGACGACGCGGACCTGCCCTCGGCGCGGGCTAAACTATTCGCTACCCATCATGGGGTCGAGCCTACCGACGAGTACACGCCGGCGGAGGCCGATAACGACGTCCTGCGGGCCAATGATCCGGCTTACTGGCTGTCCTCGGACCCTCAAGCGTTTGCGCCGGGCACTACTCCGAACCCGGCCGCAACCGACCCGCACTATAGCGGCACGCCCGACCTCGCGGGCAATAGTTCGGCACAGGCTCCGAATCACTTCACTGTCCACACAACCGAGCGGGAAACCCTTGTTCTCAATCTCCGGGCTTATCCCAACTGGGAGGTCACGGAAACCGACCTGGCGAGCGCGCACACAAACCACGCGGCGCCCATCCCGCGGGACGACGGCCTGCTCGCAGTTCTTGTGCCGGCCGGCGATTCCAGGATCGACATCACCTGGCGCCGCACACTCGACCAGCAAGTGGGGCTCGCGCTGAGCGCCGTCGCGGTCTGCATCTATCTGCCTCTGGTGTTCGTCCAACGGTCACGTAGAATCGAAGATTGAGCCTCATGAACGAAGACGTCAAAACCCTGCTCACCACCGGCGCCGCCGCGACGGACGCGGCGCTCGAGCGCCTGCTGCCGGCGGCGACCACGGAGCCGCACTCGATCCACCGGGCTATGCGGCACTCTACGTTTGCGGGTGGCAAACGGCTGCGGCCGATTCTTTGCATGGAAGCGGCGCGGGTGGTGGCGGGCGTTGTTCCCGACGGCGCTACGAATCTTGGCGCGGCTATCGAGATGCTGCACACCTACTCGCTCATCCACGACGATTTGCCCGCGCTCGACAACGACGACCTTCGACGTGGGCAGCCTACCTGCCATGTGGCGTTCGGTGAAGCCACTGCTATTTTGGCGGGCGACGCGCTTCAGACGCTTGCCTTCCAGACCATCTCGCAACTGGATGCGCCGCCCGGAACTGTCGTTGCGATGCTGCGCGAAGTTGCTATCGCCGTCGGCACCGGAGTGGGTGCAGACCTGCCGGGTTCGCTCGCTCCCGGCATGATCGGTGGGCAGGTGATGGACATTGAGAGCGGCGGCAGGAAGCCTACTGCTGATCTCGTCGAACGCATCCATCGCGCGAAGACCGGTGCGCTGATTAGGGTCTCCATCGTCGCCGGTGGGCTGCTTGGTCTTGGGGATGGTGCTCACGGTGATACGATCGCCCGTCTGCGCACCTTCGGCGAAAAAGCCGGGCTGGCTTTTCAGATCGTGGACGACGTGCTCGACATGACGCAGACCTCTGCCGAGCTGGGCAAGACCGCCGGCAAGGACGCTGCGACCGACAAAGCCACGTGGCCTGCCGTGTTCGGCATCGAGCAATCGAAGCACGACGCGGCTGAACTTATCGCGGACGCGTTCGCCGCGCTTGAGCCGTTCGGCGATGCTGCTACTCCGCTCAAGTCTCTCGCGCAATATCTCGTCGACCGCACTCATTAGGCCTCTATGCGACTCCAAAAACGTCAATACGTTCTCATTGTCCTCATCCTTGCGCTGGGCGCATTCAACCTGGCGCGCTGGTTCTACTACCGTCAAAGGGCTGCGCCGGTGTCAGCGCCAATTGCGCGCGGAACGTCGCCTGCGTGGGCGCTTTTCGATACGGCCGCCAACCTGCGAGACTCTGCCAGCGAACAGTTTCAGCCTGCACTCAAAGCCTTCAACGACGCGGTCGACAATACCAATGCAACGGCTGTTCCGCCGCAGGCCTCGAAGGATGAGCTGGCCGACCTGCACGGGTGCCAGACGTGGCTCGATTTCTATCGCCAGGACTTTCTGCACCCCGGCAACAAACCTGGTTGGCGTGAGCAGATGTCGAACCACGTGAAGTCCTGCGTCACGAATCATCGAGACATTGCGCAGTGACCGATGGCGATTTGCTGCAGGCGCTGCGTGACTGCTACGACCCCCTACTCAAGCGCAACATCGTTGATCTCGGCTTGATTCGGTCGGCTACGCTCAGCGAAGATCGCGAAGCTCCGGGTGCCAACATTCCCGGCGTTGAGCGGCGTTACGTTGCCCAGATCACGCTTGTTGCTCCAGCGGCTGATGAGGCTGCGGTGGCACAGCTTTGTGCGCAGATTGATAACCGCCTGGCGGGGCTCCCATCGATCTCCGGAACCCAAATCAAATTGCTCCCCACGCCGTTCCCTATCCTGCGATAATTCCGGCTGTCCGCCGATTCAGAAAATGCCTGCGCGAAAATCCAGTCCGGCGATTCATCCGTTCGATACACGGCACGGCACGGACACCTCCGGCCTGCTGCCTGCGCACGTTATCGCGTACGGCACGGGCGTACCGCAGGCGGAACTCACCGCGTATTACGGTGTTGCGCCCAGCATCCTCGAAGGCGTCATCGATCAATGGCTGCAGAGTACGGCGCCGCTGCACTCTATCGAGCGCTACACGTTCCTCGATGTCGGCGCTGGCAAAGGCCGCGCGCTGCTGCTGGCCTCGCAGTTCCCATTCGCTGCGGTCGAAGGGGTTGAACTGAACTGCTCGCTAGCGCGCATCGCGCAAAGCAATATCGACATCTGGCTGCGCGATGCCAAGGCTTCACCGCTCGCGCCGATCACGCTGCATCACGCCGATGCGACCACTCACCCGCTGCCGCAGACTCCCACGCTCGCTTTTCTTTTTCATCCTTTTGAAGACCCTGTCCTGAAGCGTTTTCTGAAGCATGTAGAAGCGCACCAGGCGAAGCATCCGCACGCTTTTGATCTGATGTATGTGAACGCTGAGCATGGTTCGCTGCTCGACAAGCACCCGGCGTTCACGCAGGTGTGGGAAGGCCGCGTCGCGATGTCCGCGGCAGACCACATCGCAGACCTCGCTGCCATTGCACAGCAGAAAGAATATGGCTCAACCGGGGACGAGTTCTGCGCTATCTATCGCTTTAGTGGCCGGTAATCAGCCACATAGCGGTAGTTCGTGAATCTTTGGAACCTTTCGGTCATCTCATTCGTAGAAGTTTGTGTACGCATTGAAAGAAAACGCCGATAGAGGTAACAGCCTCATCAGCCACATGCGAACAGGCTGCGCTGGTTCGAGTTCGTAACTGATCTCGCCGCGCTCATCAGTGATCGGGGACGGCTGAGTCAAGACCTCATACCCGCCCGCACTGTCATCATCACCGTCCCGACATTTTTTTGTGTCGAGCTACCCGGGCAATCGCACCGTTGGAGTGCCACGCCCAAGGAGTCACACCATGTACTTCGCACTCGTTTCTACCTTCACCGGTCTTGCTGTTTTCCTGCCCACCTTCATCGGGCTTCGCGCCAGCACAGACTACGATCAGCGCGAGCAGTAAGAAACTGCTTTCTGAACTACTCAACCCCCGGTCCGGCTCCAAGCCCGACCGGGGCTTTTTTTAACGCCAGCGCACGTGCAGGAGGCGCTCGGTTTCGTTCTCTCCCACACAGATCGAAACTTCGGCGTCGGCTCGCTCCATGATGCTTGCGAACTTGTCGCCCCACTCGACGATCACCAGTGCATCGGGAGCGTCGGCCATCTCCCAAAGGCCCAGTCCTTCGACCTCGTGTTCAGTTTCAAGCCGGTAGAGATCGAGGTGGAACAGACGCACCTTGCGGCCCTGGTACTCGTGCACGAGCGTGAATGTGGGGCTCGTGACATCGTCCGCTGAAGCCGCGCCGAGTGCCGCAGCCATTCCCTTTACGAGGGTCGTTTTCCCGGCGCCGAGATCGCCGCGAAGGACCACCAGCCTGGGCGCGGAGAGTAGCTCGGTCATCATCTCGCCGAGCGCCAGTGTGCCCGCTACACTTCTCGTCCGGAGGCGCTTCTCGCGTGTAAATTCGCGCATGGCTAAGTTTTACCTGAGGCGGTTCCGGCGATCCATGTAAAGCCATCCTCATCCTTAACGCGGGCGCGGAAGGCTTCCCATAGGTGCTCCACGGTATCCATGGCGAGCACGGTATGCTCGTCCTGCGCACGCGCTGCGAAGTCTCCCGCGAGGCCGTGTAGAAAGACGGCCGCCTCGACGGCTGACGCAACGTCGTCGGGATACTGGGCCAGCATCGCGGCAACGATTCCGGTAAGAATGTCGCCGCTGCCACCCTTTGCCATGGAAGGATTTCCCGTAGTATTTACGGCAACGCGGCCATCGGGATGCGCGATGAGCGTGCGCCAGCCTTTGAGCACCAGCGTGACACCATGCGACGTTGCAAACTTCCGCGCGATGGCCACACGATCCGCTTCCACTTCGTTCACGGTCATGCCCATGAGGCGAGCCATCTCGCCGGGATGCGGCGTCAGCACCAGCGTGCGACCTTTGCCGCGTAGTAAATTCGTCTTGCCGGCGAACGCGTTCAGCGCATCGGCATCGATGACCATGGGCAGCGTGCAGTTTGCGACCAGTGATCGCGCAAACTCGCTGGCCTCGCCGTCGGTTCCGAGCCCCGGACCTAGCGCGACGACCTTGATTCCCTTCAGCAGTTTCTCCAGCGATTGAGGCGAGGCGTTGGCGAGTTCCACACTGCCGTCGCGCTCGGCCAGCGACACGCACATCAACTCTGGACGCACCGTCGCAACCATCGGAAGAATCGACGACGGCACAGCGGCTGTAACGAGCCCCGCGCCGGTTCGCATCGCAGCAACACTCGCCATCGATGGCGCACCGGCTTTGCCCCAGCTTCCGCCTACGACCAGCACATGACCGAAGCGGCCCTTGTTGCCGTTGATAGCGCGAGGTATTTCGGCGATTGCTTTTGACGCTCCGGCCCATGTCAATCCCGACTTTGAGGTCACCGCTTCATCCGGCGATCCAATGCTGGCGACAACAACCGGACCGAACGTTTCGCTAGGCAGGTGCCCGAAGACATGCGCCATCTTGGGCGCTGTAAAGGTCACCACAGCGTCTGCGCGAAAGGCTCCGTCAGCTTTCTCGTGGATCGAATCGGCATCCCATCCGCTGGGCAGATCGACTGCGACGACCGGAGCTTCACACGCCGCAATGACATCTCGCGCGACTGCGGCCAACCCGCGCAACGGCGGCTTGAAGCCTGTGCCGACCACTGCATCGACGATCAGCTCCGCGCCAACTGCGGCGGCGTGTACGCCAGCGTCGTCCGATACTTCCCACGCATCCAGCCGATGGACGCCCTGCAATGCGAGCCATGCGGCCGCAGCCTCATCTTTCAGATCTTCACCTTTGCCAAGCAGCGCGACCCGCACTGTGCGGCCGTTGATGGCCAGGTGCCGCGCGGCGACCATGCCGTCGCCGCCATTGTTTCCCTTGCCGCAAAACACGGTGATGCGGCCTTCGGCAAAGTGACGCTCGCAGAACAGCGCGACGGCGCGCCCCGCGTTTTCCATTAGCGTGGCAATCGGAACGCCGGCTTCAACAGAGCGCCGATCCGCCTCGACCATCTCCGCTGCGGTGAGAATCATCATCGTGGATCAGCGCCCGCCGGTCTGCTGTACCTGGGCTATCGGCTGCGCGCCGCTGTCGGGCGTTGCGGTCTTCGGCTGAAAGTAATTCTTCTCGTACATCGCGCGATAGAACTGACCGGTCAACTCGGCCGCCTTGGGGCCAAACGTGGGACGTCCGCCTTCGAGAAAAATCACTGTCACGATGCGGCCTGAGGGAGTTTCCGCATAACTCGCGAACCAGCCAAAGCGGGTTCCGTTGTTCGAGCAAGTGCCCGTTTTTCCCATCACGGGGAACGCGGTGAAGTTCGACTTCAACGACCGTGCCGTGCCGTACTGCACTGCCGCGCGCATGCCGTCGAGCATCTCCGGCACCAGCGGCGCTATGTTGAGGAGCCGCTTGACCTTGGGCTGAAACGACGCGAGCTCCGCTTCGCTGTTCGGATGCTGCAGGTAGTACAGCGTGCCGCCGTTGGCAATCGCAGCGACCATCGCGCCAAGCTGTAGCGGAGTCATCGAAACGCTCTCGCCGAAGGAGCACATGCGGCCGACGCCGCCGAGCTTCGCAGGCAGTTCCTGGTCGGGATACACTCCGAGCTGCTCACCCTGAATGTTGTAGCCTGCAAGTTCGCCGAGACCAAACTGATTCGCGTAATGCTTCACGCGCTCAAAGCCGAGCGCCCGGCCGAGCGTTTCGAAGTACAGATTATTCGAGTGTGCGAGCGCCTCGGTCAGTGTCAGCGAGTAGTGGCCGCCGAGGTTCACCTTCGTATCGCGCTTCACGAGACCTTCTTCGAGCGCCGCCAATGCTACGGATAGCTTGATCGTCGAACACGGCTCCGCGCCTGCGCTGAGTGCAAGCTTCTGATTCACCAGCGCGAGGATGCGGCCGCTTGATGGATCGATGGCCATCGCCGTGCCATTCATGTTGCCGAGCGCTTCGATCGCGGCGGCGCGCACCACCGGATCTTCGCCGGTCGTGACGTCGCCCAACGTCTGTGCGTCGGTAAAGCTGCTGGCGGTAAAGCGTTCGCCCGTGGTGCGATGGCCTTTGCGTCCGCGCGCATTCACTGGCTTTGCAGCCACATGTGCGACGTGTCCGCGGGGCGCCCTGCTGTGCTTGCCTGCGCTCCTGGTGACGACTGCGCGAGGTCTTGAAGCGGCGCGCGGCGCTACCGGATGCCTTGCCCCGGCCGCCTCGGCCGAGCCTGCACTCAACAGCATGCCTAACGCGAGAATCAGAAGGGTTGTTCGCAATTTCATCGTTTCTCTCATTTCAATCCGGCCGTGGTTCAATCGCAGTCAACTTCGATCAGTGGTTGCGCCGCAAAAATGCAGGTATATCCAGTTCGTCGGTGGTCGTTTCCGGCTCCGCGGGAGCCGCATAGCCGGAAAAAGTCGGGACCCGAGGCTGAGCAGTCCGCGTTCTCCACTCACTGTCATGTTGGACGCCAGGTGTCGAAGAAAGGTCGTTCGTGACGCTCTCCGGCCGGCTCTCCTGCATTCCCTTATCGGCGGGCCGGCGGAAGAAATCATCATCGAAAACCGATGCGGGAACCGCTCGAAGCTCCGGCTGTCCCGGTCTGGGTTCATGCCGAGCCGTCTCAGACTCTGACCGTTCCACCGAGGCCGGTTTCTCGATAGGGTCTTCTTCGGGCTCGTCGTAGTGAAAAATTCGGGGATCGTCGTTGAGGTCTTCCACTTCGAGTGCGGGTTCTTCGCTCGGGGGCGGAGGGGCTGGAGCTTCGGCCTCTTCGCTTGCGAACCGCGGCGTTGCGGGACGTGGAGTAATCCGCGGTGGCGGTGGCGGGTCTCTGCGAATGGTCGGCAGAGATGCTTCCGCCATCATGCGTTCGCGGCGCTGCGGCATCTCTTCGCGGAAGCCCGTGGCGATGACGGTGATCTTCACCTCGTCGCCCATGTTCTCATCGAGCACCGCGCCGAAGATGATGTTTGCGTCTTCGTGGGCGGCGTTCTGAATGATCGTCGAAGCGTCGTTCACCTCATTCAGCTTGAGATTGCTGGAGCCCGTGATGTTGATCAGAATTCCGCGCGCCCCGTCGATGGCTCCGGCTTCAAGCAAGGGCGACGCCATGGCGGCTACCGCTGCATTGCGCGCCCGATCCGGGCCGCTGCGAATGGCCGTACCCATTACGGAGTAGCCCATGCCCGCCATCGTCGTCTTCACGTCCGCGAAGTCGCGGTTGATGACGCCGGGGATGGTGATGATGTCGGAGATCCCCTGCACGCCCTGGCGCAGAATGTCGTCTGCAATTCTGAAGCTTTCGAAGAAGCCTGCGTCCTTTGCGACTGCGAGGAGCTTCTCGTTGGGGATCACGATCAGCGTGTCGACGGACTCAAGCAGTTCCTGCAAGCCACGCTCGGCTTGCATCGTGCGGCGCTTGC
>CAZZYB010000027.1:0-17752 GCA_964658125.1 uncultured Acetobacteraceae bacterium
CAGCAACTTCGCGCCCTGGGCCCCGGCGCGAAGCCCACGGATGCCGCCGTCCTCGAACTTTTCGACACCGAGACACTGAATCTGATCGCCAGCTTCCAGCACTCGGTCGCCGGGTACCTCACGCGCAACGCCTTCGCGGCCGTCGAGTCTTACGGCGCCCGCGCCCTCCTCGTCACCGGAGGCGTCGCCGCCAATCGCGAACTCCGCCGTCGCATCACCGCCGAGTCCGCCAAGCGCAGCCTCCCCGTCGCCTTCCCGCAAATCTCGCTCTCCACCGACAACGCCGCCATGATCGCCGCCGCCGCGTGGCCCAAGTTCCTGACGCGGAGCTTCGCTACAGATGCCCTCGAGCCCACGCCACAGCTGCGGCTCGGCTAAAATCAAAAGGGCAAACTCAAAGTAGAAAGCAGTCCGCGTGGCCCTCGAACTCTTCAACACTCTCTCCGGAAAAATCGAACCGCTGTACGCTTCCGACCCCGCCGCTCTGCGCATGTATTGCTGCGGCCCCACGGTCTACGACTACGGCCACATCGGCAACTTCCGCACCTTCCTGCACGTCGACGCGCTGCGCCGCGTCATCAGGATGCACGGCCTGCCGATCCGCCACGTCATGAACGTCACCGACGTCGACGACAAGATCATCCGCAACGCCGCCGCGGCCGGCCAGCCCATCGGCGACTACACCGCGAAGTACACACGCGCCTTTTTCGAAGACTCCGATGCGCTGGGGATCGAGCACCCAGAAGCCATTGCCCGCGCGACCGAAAACATTGACGGTATGGTCTCGCTGATCGAGCGCCTGGCTGCGCAGGACATCGCCTACAAAACCGAGGACGGCTCCTGGTACTTCCGCATCGCGCGCTTCCCGGAGTACGGCAAGCTTTCCGGCAAAGATCTCGAAGGCATACAGGACGGAGCGCGCATCGATTCGGACGAATACGAGAAGGACTCCGTTCGCGATTTCGCTCTGTGGAAGGCGACCAAGCCCGGCGAAACTTCGTGGAACACTGCTATCGGCACCGGCCGCCCCGGCTGGCACATCGAGTGCTCCGCCATGGCGATGAAGTACCTGGGCGACAACTTCGACCTGCACGCCGGCGGCGAAGACCTGATGTTCCCGCACCACGAGAACGAGATTGCCCAGAGCGAATCTGCGACCCACGTCCCCTTTGCGCGGCACTGGTTTCACGTGCGGTTTCTGCTGGTCGAAGGCCGCAAGATGTCGAAGTCGGACGGCAACTTCTACACGCTGCGCGACCTGCTGCTGAAGGGCCACCGCGCCTCGGCGATCCGCTTCCTCCTGCTCAGCGTGCCCTATCGTCAGCAACTCAACTTCACCTTCGACGGTCTCGCCGCCGAGACCGCCGCCGTTGAACGCCTGCGTACGTTCCACCAACGCATCCTTACCGGCACCTGGCCTGACGCGGCGCCCACTCTAACCGACGTCATCGCACAAGGTGACGCAAACTTCACCGCCGCGCTCGCCAACGACCTCAACACTGCCGAAGCCCGCGGCGCCATCTTCGACGTGCTGCGCGCCGTCAACTCCGCCGCCGATCGTGCCACCCTCACACGCGCCGACGTTGACGCAACGCTGGCTCTCCTCGCGAAGTTCGACAGCATCTTCGCCGTGCTCGAAGACCGCGATGCCGCGCTGACCCGGGCGGCTCTTGCATGGGCCGAAGCGGAGGGGAGACTCGATGAGGCGGACCCATCGCTGCTCGCCGCGCTCAGCTTCTCCGACGGCAATATCGACGCTCTCGTAGCGGAACGCACGCAGGCCAAGAAGCAGCGCAACTTCGCCCGGGCGGACGCTATCCGCAATGAGCTTCTTGAAAAAGGCATCCTGCTCGAAGACTCGAAAGACGGGGTTCGCTGGAAGCGCAAGTAGGCGCTACTCGGGCGAGCCCGCGACCACCACCATCTCCTGCTTCACCTTCACCGTCCGGCTGAACACCACCATCGCCACACCGCAAACAATAATTGCCATTCCCGCAAACTCCGCCCCTACCAGCCGCTCTCCAAGAATCAGCGCGCCCAGCAGCACCGCGATCATCGGATTTACGAACGCGTAAGGCGCAATCTTCGTTACCGCCACGTTCTTGAGCAGGTACGTAAACGCCACCAATCCAAACAGCGATCCAAACACGGCGAGGTAGACGACCGCCGCGACGCCGCTGCGTGTCCAGACTGAATGTTTCAATCCGCCGCACACGATTGCAAACAACGTGTTGAAGACGCCCGCCGCGCCAAGCTGCCAACCGGTTGCGACGAATGTGTCAGTCTGAAACTTGAATCGCCGCGCCAGAACTGATCCAAGCGCAAAAGAAAATGCCGCCCCCAGCAGCACGCACACACCCAGCACCGGCCGCGAGCCCGGCGGCAGTGCTGCCTGATGATGCAAGGACGGCCACACCAGCACGCACATCCCTGCCGCACCCAGCACCGTGCCCGCCCATCCGCGCTTGTTGAGGCGCTCGCCGTTGGGCAACATCGTCTCCATCAGCGCAATCATGATCGGCATCGTCGACACGACCAGCGATGCAAAGCCCGACGGCACCATCTGCTCCGCCCAGGTCAGGCCCATGTTGTTGCCGGACATGAACAGCAACCCGATCAGCGCCAGCTTACCCATCTCGCCCTCGGCGACGCGCAGGCTCTTGCCCGCAGCCAGCGCCAGCGCGGCAATCAGCACCGCGGAAATCACGCATCGCGCAGCCGACACCACCGGCGCTGACAGGTGCTCGCCCGCGATGCGTATCCCGGCATACGTCGAACCCCAGAACAGGTACACGGCGGCGAACGCGAGGAGCAGCCGCGTTGATTTTGGAATTCTGGAAAGCATTCCTCCATGCTATCGGGAAGGTCGATTCAGGGGGCCGTATCTTTGAAACCGGCAGCGTAGGCAACGCGAGCAATTGCGGAAAGTTCGTGAGGAAATGACTGCTCCACTTCCATCCCACAAAGGAGTTATAAGGTGCCGCCCGGGTTTCCGCTAAAATGACAATTTAAAGCCCTCCTGCGGACCCGCAGATCAGGATACGCCCGCCCATCGTGAGAGACCGTCGCCAAGCCGAAGTCATCGATATGCGCCAGATGGAGAACCTGCGCGTATTCCACGACGTCGCGCGCGCGCTCACATCGACGCTGGAGCTTGAGCCCCTGCTCCATACCATCATGACCAAAATGGCCGAGTTCTTCGGCCCTGAGCGCTGGTCGCTCATGCTGGTCGATGAAGAAGCGAACGAGCTTTATTATGCTCTTTCCGCGGGTATGAACTCCGACAAGTTGGAAACCCTGCGCGTCAAAATGGGTGACGGCGTCGCCGGCTGGGTCGCCGAAACCGGCAATCCGCTGGTCGTTCCCGATGTGCGTCTCGACAAGCACTGGTCGCGCTTCGCCAAGCAGCATCCCGACCTGCATCTGCGCTCCATCGCCTGCCTGCCGATCCGGTGCGGCGAGCGCACGCTCGGCGTCATGCAGCTGCACAACAGCTCGCTCGACCTGTTGCCGGAGTACTCGATCTCCTTCCTGCGCGTGCTGTGCGACTACGCGGCCATCGCGCTGCAGAACGCCCGCCACGTCAAGCTGATCCACCACCTCAGCATCACGGACGACTGCACCGGCCTGTTCAATTCGCGCTATCTGTATACCCAGCTCGAAGCGCAAATTTCAGAAGCGTCCAACCCGCAGGTCATTCCGATTCACCCGCACTTCAGTCTCGTTTTTCTCGACCTCGACCGCTTCAAGAACATCAACGACACGCACGGCCACCTGATCGGCAGCCGCCTGCTGGCCGAGGTTGGCGGCCTGTTGAAGCGCACCATCGGGCCGCAACACGCCGCGTTTCGCTACGGCGGCGACGAGTTCGTGACGCTGCTCCGCGGACTCGACAAAGCCGACGCCACGATCCTTGTCCGCCATCTCCGCCAACAGTTGAATGAGTCGCGGTTCCTCACCGGGGAAGGCCTTTCCATCGCCGTGTCTGCGAGCTTCGGTGTCGCCACCTACCCCCAGGACGGCGCCACGCTGCACGGCATCATCCGCTCAGCAGACACCATGATGTACCGCGTAAAAAATTCCACGCGCGACGATATCGCAGTGGCCCACGGCGAAGTCCAGCCCAACGAAACTCGCATCGAAAAGCTGCCGCAGATCAGGGCAGAAGCGTAACGGCAGAGAATAGAATTAGCGAGTAGAGATTGTTCTCTTTTCGCTACTCTTTGCTTCGCCTTCTCTCCAGCGCCGCCGGCCTCCGCTCCTCCGGCTTGATCGCGTCTGCGTTCTCGGGCGACGTCGGATGCACGCCAAAGTCCCACACACCGAGGTTCACCTCGCGCTCTGAGATCACTTCCATCAGCGCATACTCGCCAAACTCCAGCGGCGCGCGCGGTTTAAGACGCATCCAGTGACCGCCGGGCAATATCTCGGAGTCCGTCTCGATCACGTCCTCCTGCTGCCTGACGCTGCCCAGCAGGTTGATCCGAAAGCTCGCGACGACGCGCGACCCGCGCCGCACATCGACACGCACGATCACGTAGCGGCTCTTTTCCGACCCACCGGAAGGTGTAGCGCGCCCCGAAGCTCCATGGGTATCCACAGTAAATCCACTGCCGCCCCCGTCTCCGGTATCTTCGCCAACGCGGATGTAGAGCACCGGGTCAGGCACGTGGAGCTGCACATCAGCGCGCTCGCCCTTGATCTCCAGGATCTGGTGCGACGCTGCGAGAGGATTCAACGCCGCCTTCAGCATGTTGTGGGCTGTCTGCTTGTTCAGGTCGCCACCCTGCTGCGTCAGAGGCACCAGCTCCGGCAGCGAGTGAAACGTATCCAGCACAAGCACGCTGTCCTCATCGGGCAAGAGCAAATTCGGCGCCACTTCCGGAGTCCGCGCAGCCCGCTCGGCTTCTTCCTTCTGCAACTCGGGGCTCAGCACCGGAGCGGGACGAGCCGCACCCTCCTGCGCCGCCGCATGGTCCGTCTCCCACTTCTTCGTCGCAACGAGGTCCACCAGCGCGAGCGGAATTTCTTCGAGCTCGCCGGCGCGCTCCGCGCTGCGATAACGCACAATGCCGCCGTCGACCTTGTAACTGAGCACGACCTGGAAACTGCCGTCCTTGAGGATGAGGTGCGTCCGCCGCGAGGCATCTACGGTGGATGGAACGTCCATCGGCCGACGCTGTGCATGGCCATCGCTAGCGACGAATATCATCGCCGCAAACAAGAGCAGTCCTGGAAAAACCCTAAGCATAGACTTCAGATACAAGCCGTCGACCTCGCACCCAATTAGACGCGAATCTCGGCGGAGACGAAAGCGCGTCTGCTTGAAGTCTCGAATTGGCGGAACTTTGAAAGAAGCCCAGCGTATAACTGCCATAGCCATTAAGACGAGGTACGCGCCATGAAGAAGCTGTCCATTTGGATTCTCGGAGTTTCCCTGCTCACCGGAACCGCTTTGCACGCGCAGGACATCTCCGGCAACTGGCAGGGGACGTTGCAGGTCGGCAAAGGCCTGCGCACGGTGCTGAAAATCTCGAAAGAGGGCACGCAGTTGAAGGCCGTCATGTACAGCGTCGACCAGGGCGGCCAACCCCTGCCGGTAACGGCCATCGCCGCGCAGGCCAATGCCGTCACCTTCGCCATCAAGCCAATCGACGTAACCTACGCCGGTACTCTGAGCGCCGACGGAAAGTCCATCATCGGCAAAGCCACACAGGGAGGCCAGACCAACGAGCTTGACCTGGTACGGGTCTCCGCGGAAGAGATGTGGCCCATCCCCGAACGCCCGAAGTCCATGCCCGCCGATGCCAAACCGACGTTCGATGTACTCACCGTAAAGCCCAGCGACCCGGATCGCCCCGGCAAACTTTTTACCGTTCGCGGACGCCACGTGATGACGATCAACACCACCATGAACGATATCGTCACCTTCGCCTATGGCCTGCACGCCAAGCAGTTGGTGGACGCGCCTGCCTGGTTCGCAACCGACAAATTCGATCTCGACGGCGTCCCCGATGTGGAAGGCCAGCCGAGCTCCGACCAGCTGAAAATGTTGATGCAGAATGCTCTCACCGAACGCTTCAAACTCAAATTCCACCGCGATCAGCGCGAACTCGCCGTCTACGCTCTCACGGTCGCCAAGGGTGGGCCGAAGATGACGGTGACCTCCGGCGTGCCCAGCGATCCGAAGAACTTTATGTTTCGGAATCTTGGGCAGCTGTCGGTCACCAACTCCACCATGCAGGACTTCTGCAACGGCATGCAGGCCGCCGTCATGGACAAGCCCGTGGTCGACCACACCGGGCTCACTGACCGTTACGACTTCCAACTGAAGTGGACCGCCGACGAATCGCAGTTTGCTTCGATGGGCATCAAAGTTCCCACCCCAAACACCGAGGATCCGAATGCTCCGCCGAGCCTCTACACGGCGCTCCAGGAACAGCTTGGCCTCAAGATGGAATCGACGAAAGCCGCGGCCCCGGCCTTCGTCATCGACCACGTAGAAAAGCCTTCCGCAAATTAGCGAAAGGCTTTTCGCACTGCCCTACTAGAATTTTTGCTGCTGCAGCCACTCGCGGAACGGCGGTCCCAGGTCGTTGCGCTTCAGCGCGAACTCCACCGTTGCCTTCAGAAATCCGAGCTTGTCGCCGGCATCGTGCCGCGTGCCTTCGTAGTGGAAGCCGTAAACCTTTTCATACTGCAATAGCGCCTTGATGCCGTCTGTCAGCTGCAGTTCGCCGCCCGCACCGGGCGTCAGGTTCTCGAGCATGTCGAATATGCGCGGTGTCAAAATATAGCGCCCGATGATGGCGTTCTGGCTCGGCTGCGTGCCGGCTTTGGGCTTCTCGACCATGTCATGCACGTCCAGCAAGCGCGGATCGTTAGCGTCCGGCGTGCAGTCGAGGCAACCGTAGTTCGAGATCGCCGCACCCTCGACCACCTCAGACCCCAGGATCGATGACCCCGTCTGCTCGTACGCTTCAACCATCTGCTTGATGCACGAGACATTCGAGTCAACTACGTCATCCGCCAGGATCACTGCGAAGGGTTCATTGCCCACCAGCCACTTCGCCTGCAAGACTGCGTGCCCCAAGCCAAGCGCCTCAGGCTGCCGCACGTACGCAATCTTCGCCAGCGAAGTCACGGAGCGCGCAATTTCCAGCAGCTCTTTTTTATTCTTCATCTCCAGCTGCGCTTCAAGATCGGGCGAGCGATCGAAGTGATCTTCCATGGCCGTCTTGCCGCGTCCTGTAACGAAGATGATCTCCGTGCAACCCGCGGCCACAGCCTCTTCAACGCCGTACTGGATCAACGGCTTGTCGACCAGCGGAAGCATCTCCTTCGGCATCGCTTTCGTGGCGGGAAGAAAACGTGTGCCCAACCCAGCGGCGGGAAATACTGCCTTGCGAACTTTCATGACTTCCATTGAGATTCAGAGCTCCTGCTAAATAGATGCGAGATCGACCCATGCTAGCAACCTGACCGCGTCTATGCCGATAGCGAGTCGGTAGCAACGCGGGAACGAAGGTTGTAGAAAGCGCGCTCACAGCACGGGCGAATCATCATGCAGCATCTGCTTCCGGATGATTTTGATGGGCGCCGGCCCCTGTCGCATGAAGTCGTCGTGAAACTGCTGCAGCTTGAACGCCGCACCCTGTTTCGCTTTCAAATCCTCACGCAGCTTCATGATTTCCAGCTTGCCCAGCGTGTAGTAAAGGTACGTTGGATCGCCGGTCCCGCGCTTGGTTTCCATCAGGCCAACCGACCGCGACTGATAGCCCTCCTTCACGAAGAGGTCAGCAGCCTGATCCATGCTCCACTGCCCACTGGCTTCTCCAAAACCGGTATGCAGCTTGATCGAATTGACGAACCGCGCATCGCGCAGCAGCGCGTCTTGCAGCTGTCCCAGCTTGATCAGCTTCGCCTCGCGCGCATCTTTTGCACCGGCTCCCGGCTGGCCGTAACCCTGCTCGAGCATCATCTGCTCGCAGTAATGCGCCCAGCCTTCAATATTGGTGTTCGCGCCAATCAGTTTGCGAATTTTCGACGGAAAGGTGCTCTCCCAGAGGAACTGGACGTAGTGCCCGGGATAAGCCTCGTGCACGCTGGTCGAAATAATCGTCCCCACGTTGAAGGCCGCCATATGATCGGCGACGTGCTCTGCGGTCCAACTTTTTTCCGGCAACGTCACGTTGAAGTAAGCCTTGGTGGAGTGCGTTTCAAACGCTCCCGGTGCATCCATCGAAGCCTGCGTGGTCGCGCGCATGAACGGCGGCGTCTCTTCGAGCGTCGGCTGGACCTCGCTTGGGATCGTGACGATGTGATGCGAGCGAATGAAGTTAACCAGCGAGTCGAAGGTATCGTGAAACGCCGGCAGCAGTTTGTCGGGCGCCGGATGAATCGTCGCGAGTTCCGCCAGGACCTCCTGCGGCGTCTTAGTCGGATCAACTTCCTTGGCGACACGCGCAAACTCCGCCTGGTTCTTGTGCAGGTCATCGTAAGCAATTTGCAGCAGGCGGTCGAGCGGAATGTCCACCATTTCGTCGAGCGCAAGCTTCCTGCGGAACGTCTCCGTACCCAGCCTGTAATCGCCGTTCGAGCGCGGCAACAGATCGCTCTTCATCCACGCGCCATAGCTCTTCAGTGCTTCAATCACCGCCGCATTCGACTTCGCAAAATCTGCCTTTACGGCCGCATCGTTCGCATCGAGGAAGGCGCTCGGCACATCGCTCTGAAAAAAGCTGACGATGCCATCGATCTGCTCCAGCGCAATTTCGGTAAAGATCTTCGGCGGATTCTTCAAATTTTTCCGCGCCTCAAGCAGTTGCAGAGGGATCAGCTTCTCACGCTCCACGACCGCCCGCAGCCGCGTATTCGCCGGCGCAAACGGCCGCTCCATCAACACAAAAATTGCGCCGGTCGCCCCACCCGAATATGCGTCCGGGTTCTTTTCCAACGGCCGAATTACCTCCAGCGTCAGCAGTGAAGAACGAATGCTGTTGAGCAGAATCTCGCGGTCCGCAGCCTGCGGAGCATCGAGCCCGTCCGCAGGAATTGCCGCAATCTTCTTCTCCCACGCATGCAGCGAGGCCACTTGTTTCAGCAGCGTCGCAGCCGAGTAGTCCTCCAGCTGCGTGTCGTACTCATGGAAACCGACTGCCGTCCCCGTGGATGGCGAATACTTAAAGAACACATCCGTAAAGTACTGCTCGGAAAGGAAATCCAGAGTCTGCCCCGCACCATCCGCAGAGATTCGTTGAGCTTTGGACGGAGCAGCAGAAAGACATACTGCACCGATAATTACTATGCTGACGACAACGCCGATCGACTTGAACATGAATTAACTCTACCCCGAAGGCGACGCGAGCACTACGATTGCTGCACATCCAGCGCCGCCAGCAGCTCCCTGGTCTCACGAATCACATCCTCAGACTTCGCCGAACTCAGCGGCCACTTCAACAGGCCCTGGGGCGTAAACTGTGCGCCGTTCTTCGCGTTTTTTGCGACCAGCTTCATCAGCATCCCCGCGTTGATACCCTTGCCTTCTTCCTGCGGCGTCGAGTGCAGCTTGTCGGAAAATGTGACGTACAACATGTCGCGCATGGTCTTGATCTTGCCCGCCTGTGCCGGTGCATTTGCGGGCCGCACCCCCGCAACTTCGCGTGCCGCGCGGGTCGCATTCGTCTCCACGCGGTTCACCACCGCACGGTTCGAGAATTGCAAGCTGGCGGTCTGCGGCGCCTGTCCATGGCGGCCGGCAAGCTGCGGCCGCGGAGCCGTCCCCGCATTCCACTGGCGCGTGTACGGCGCGTTTTGCGGAGCGGCAGCCTTCTTCGGCTCCTCGACAACGGTACGCTTGCGTTCCAATTGCGAAATGCCCAAACGCTCGCACGCCAGGCGAATCTCCCCAGCCGCCAGCAGATGCAGCACGCTCTCCGGAGGCGCACCGTACCGGTCCTCCAACTCCGCGCGAACATCCACCAGTGCCGCATCCGTCTCCGCGCCGGCGATGCGCTTGTACATCCGCAGCCGCTGGTTCTCCTCGGCGATATAGCTGTCGTCGATGCGCAGCGAGATGCCGAGGTTCAGCACCACATTCGGCCGCTCATCCTTGCCCTCGCCCTTCAGACGGCTTACGGCTTCTTCGAGCATGGTCGTATACATTTCGAAGCCGATCGCCTCGATGTGCCCCGACTGTTCCCCGCCAAGCATGTTGCCCGCACCGCGCAACTCAAGATCGAGCGCAGCAATCTTGAAGCCCGCGCCGAGATCCGAAAACTCCTTAAGCGCGGCCAGTCTTCGGCGCGCGATATCCGTCAACTGCTGCTCCGGCGGAATCAGCAGATAGGCATAAGCGCGCCGATTCGACCGGCCCACACGCCCGCGCAGTTGATACAACTCACTCAACCCATGACGGTCCGCGCGGTTGATGATGATCGTGTTCGCGCGCGAAATATCCAGCCCATTTTCGATGATGCTGGTCGCGCACAGCACGTCGTACTCGCCGTCCATGAAGGCGAGCATCGCGCGCTCGAGTTCTGCTTCCGGCATCTGTCCATGCGCGACGACAACACGCGCATGGGGCACCAGTTCGCGGATTTTCGCGGCCAGTTCGTAGATCGTCTCCACGCGATTGTGTACAAAATAAACCTGTCCACTGCGCTCAAGCTCCATCTCAATCGCTGTCCGCACGAGCTTCTCGTCAAACTTCGCAACGATCGTCTGGATCGCCATGCGGTCCTTCGGCGGCGTCTCAATCACACTCATATCGCGCAGACCGACCAGCGACATATGCAGCGTCCGCGGAATCGGTGTAGCCGACATCGCCAGCACATCGATCGCTGCACGCATCTTCTTCAGCCGCTCTTTATGCCGCACACCGAATCGCTGCTCCTCGTCGACGACCAGCAACCCCAGGTCCTGAAATTTCAGACTTTCCGACAAGATCGCATGCGTGCCAATCAAAATATCGACCTTGCCCTGCTCGGCTTTTTCGAGAACTTCCTTCTTCTCTTTGGCCGTGCGAAACCGCGAGATCATGTCGATGTTGACTGGAAAATTCGCGAACCGCTTCTTAAAACTCTCGAAGTGCTGAAAGCACAACACCGTCGTCGGCGCGAGCACTGCGACCTGCTTGCCATCCTGCACCGCCTTGAACGCCGCGCGCATTGCCACTTCTGTCTTGCCGTAACCCACGTCGCCGCACAGCAGGCGATCCATCGGCTGCGTGCTTTCCATATCGCGCTTGATGTCGGCGATCGCGTTCAGCTGATCGTCGGTCTCGTTGAAGTCGAACGCATCTTCGAACTCGCGCTGCAGATTGTTATCCGGAGAAAACGCTGTCCCCACCGCCGCCGCGCGTTGTGCGTACAGTTTCAGCAGCTCCTCGGCCATATCCTGCATGGCCTTCTTCACGCGCGCCTTGGTCTTCGCCCACGCCTGGTTGCCGAGCTTGTTCAACTGCGGCGCCGGCCCCGTATCCGTCGAGCGGTACTTCTGAATCAGGTCCAGGCGCGTCAGCGGAACGTAAAGTTTCGCATCGTCCGCGAAGTTAAGAATCATCAGCTCCAGCGGCGGCTGATCAGGCTGCTCCAGCACGCGCAAACCCTGGTACTGCGCAATCCCGTGCTCCACATGAACGACATAATCGCCGACAGCAAGATCGCGGAAGTCCGAAATAAACGCCGCCGTCTTCGACTTCCGCGGCACCGGCCGAGCGTTGACATCGGCATCGTCTGAAAGGTCGTTCGCGCCAAACACAAACAGCTGCCGCCCCGACGCGCGGTCGAGGTCGAGCACCTGCACACCGTTCGCAATCGCCGTGCGCGCAATCACCGGCGTGCGCAGATCGCCGCCCAGGTAACTCGACTCCGAATAAACCGTTGACGACCCTGGCGCCTGCGTCCGCGACCCCAGCCGATACGCCACTCCGTACTCCTGCAGCAGCCCGGCGAGCCGCTCCACTTCACCCTGATTCGGCGCGGCGATCAGCACCCGAGCTTCATTCGCCGTCAACGATTTCAACTCGTCGATAAACGCCGGAATTGACCCATGAAACCGCATCGTAGGCCGCGTCGCAAACTCAATCTCGCTGGCATCGCTGCGGTCGGCGTCGAGAATGTCAACCGCGCCAAGCTGATCCAGCTCGCACCCTGCATAGGCTCGCACGCGGTCCTGCAACTCCCATGGTGACAGGTACAAATCTTCCGGCCGCACCAGCGAACCGATGCCCGCGCGGTCGTGACGCTGCTCCACCTTGTTCCACCAGCGCTCGGCCTGGTTCTCGACCATCGCAGGCTCTTCGATGAACACCCGCGCCTGCTTACCCATCAGCTCCAGCAGCGAGGAATTCGCGCCCGCTACGGCTGCATAAAACTCCCACCCCGGAAACACTGTGGCATTGCCCGAATGTTCTACCAGCTCGGCTGGAGTTTCACCGCCTTCAAGATCTGCGCCCGCGCGTCCTGACCGCGTCAACCGCGCATTGATCGCCGCCAACAACTTGTCGTTGATCGGAGTTTCAGTGAGTGGCAACAGCAGAGCCGAGTCCATCTGTGAACTCGACCGCTGCGTGTCGGGATCGAACTTCCGTATCGATTCAATCTCATCGCCGAAGAAATCGATGCGCACGGGACGATCCATCTCCGGAGAATAAGCATCCAGAATTCCGCCGCGAACCGTCACCTGTCCCGGCATCTCGACCACGTCCACGCGGGTGTAACCGACCGACAGCAGATGCTCGATCAGCATCTCCGGCATGTGCTCTTCGCCTTTGTTCAGGCGCAGCGCCAGTCCCGCATAGAAGTCCCGCCCGAACAGCTTCATGCAGGCCGCTTCGACAGGCGCAATCACCAGTCGCGCGCTTCCACTCGCAAGCTTCCAAAGCGCCGCCGCGCGCTGCTCTTGAATATCAGGATGCGGCGACAGATTCTCAAACGGCAGCACATCATGTGCCGGAAGCCGGAGCACCTCCTCGCGGTCGAGCACGCCGGTCAACTCGCAGGCTGCGAGCACCGCCGTATGCAGCGCCTCCGCCGCCTTGTTGTCGGAAACAATGACCAGCGCCGGAGCCTGCCCCGCGCGCACGAAGTACGGCAGATACAGCGCGCGCGCCGTAGCGGTGAGTCCAGACACACGTCTCCGCCCCGTGCCGCCCGCCAGGTGGCGACGCGCACGCTCAAAGGCTGCGGAGGACTCCAGGTCCGCCATTAGATCGCGGACGAAGGGAAGAATCATGCTCTGCCTATTTTACTTGCTGGGACGCGCGCCGCTTCAGCCCTTGCGGCCCTTGGCCACGGAGTTCTTCTCGGGGTCCGCATCCTTTCCGAGTATCACCTGCCCATATTCGAGGACCGTCACCATGAACACACCGCCGCACACGTTGCCCGCCACCGCAATCCAGAACCAGTGCAGGTAGGACAACCAGCCGAGTTTGCCGGTGAACACCGCCGCGATGATTTCGCCCGACGTCGCGATGCAGTGCGCGAAGTTGCCAAGCCCCACCACAAAAGTCAGCAACCAAAGGATCAGGATCGACCCGCTGATCGAGTGCGAGCCCGACACGAGCCACGCCGCCGTCGCAATAATCCACCCCGCCGTGACCGCGCTCCAGAAGATGGTCGTCGACGGCTTCTGCGCGGCCTCCAGGCCGAGGTTGACGAGTGCATCCACGGTCGGCTGAGCCAGTGCGCTGGTCCGCGCCGCCAGCGCAGCGAATGCCACCGCACCCAGCACATTCGCCGGAAGCACCGTACACCACAGCCGCACCGTGTTCCACAGCTCACGCTTCTCGGCGAGCACCAGCGCCACAGGGTACAGCGTGTTTTCCGTAAACAACTGCGCCCGACCCAGGATCACGACGATGAATCCGAGCGGGTAAAACATCTTCGCAACGAACTCTACGGTCGGGGACTTGCCAAACATCCCCAGCGTGATCGCCGTGCCCAACGCGGACAGGCCCATGAACACGCCGCCCGCGAAACCGGAGATCGCCAGCGCCGCCGTCGTGCGCTGCAACTCGTCTTGGGCATTGATTGCGACCGCGCGATAGATCTCTTCCGCGCTGGGCCGCGCGAGGTGCTTCTGCGAGGATTTGCCTTCGCTACTTCCGGAAGATTCCTCGTCCTGTTCGCTCGTGTTCTGCTCAGCCATGAACGCTCCACCTTCCCCGTGCCTTCACAGGTCAGATGCGAATTTCACGACCGCAGCAAACCATAGGGAGCCAGCGCACCAGTCACCGGCGGCGGCAGCAGTTTATTCAGAAGCGGCATCATGGCGTCGGCCCAAAGCTGATAGCCCGAAGCATCGGGATGCAGATGATCCAGGGACGCTAGCCGGAAGCCTCGGCTAAAATTGGGTATGGCCACCATGACCGCGCTCTCGCCCGAAATCCTCGCCAAGTATCAGTCCGTCATCGGCCTCGAGGTCCACGTCCAGCTGCTTACGCACTCGAAGGCTTTCTGCGGTTGCCGCAACGAGTACGGCGGCCAGCCGAACACGCACACCTGCCCCACCTGCCTCGGCCTCCCCGGCGCTCTGCCGGTGCTCAACAAGCAGGCAGTAGAGTTTGCCGTGCTGGCCGCGAAGGCCATCAACTGCGTGATCCGCGAGACCAGCATCTTTTCGCGGAAGAATTACTTCTATCCGGACAGTCCCAAGGGCTACCAGATTTCGCAGTTCGACAAGCCTATCGCCGAGCACGGCTTCCTCATCGTCCCCGATGCGGATGGCAACGACAAGCGCATCGGCATCACGCGCCTGCACATGGAAGAGGACGCCGGCAAGAGTCTCCACGACGGCTTCGCCGACTCCGCCACACGCACCTATATCGACTTGAATCGATGCGGCACGCCGCTGGTAGAAATCGTCTCCGAGCCCGACCTGCGCACCGCTGACGAAGTGTTCGAGTACCTCACCAAGCTTAAGGAAATCCTGCTCTACACGGGCGTCTCGGACTGCAACATGGAGGAAGGTTCGCTGCGCTGCGATGCCAACGTCAGCGTGATGCTCAAAGATGCCAAAGAGTTCGGCACCAAGGCCGAAGTTAAGAATGTGAACAGCTTCCGCTACATCCGCTCCGCGGTGGAGTACGAGATCGAGCGCCAGATCGGCGTCATCGAAGACGGCGGCCGCGTGATCCAGGAGTCGCGCCTGTGGAACAGCGCCGAGGGCCGCACGTACTCCATGCGCTCCAAAGAGCAGGCCCACGACTACCGCTACTTTCCCGAGCCCGACCTTCCGCCGCTCGTCGTCGGCGCGGAGTGGCAGCGCAACATTCTCGCGGATATGCCGGAATTGCCGGAGGCTCGGAGAGCACGCCTCACTGCCGAGTACGGCCTCTCCGCGCAGGATGCCGCGACTCTGACCACGGACCGCGCTCTCGGCGACTTCTTCCAGGCCGCAGCGTCACGCGCGAAAAGCCCAAAACGCGTCGCCGCGATCCTGCTCTCCGAGATCACCATGCGCCTCCGCGCGGGCAATGTCGAACACGCACAGTCGCCCGTCACACTAGACGGCATCGTCCTCGCCGCGGACCTTGCCGAGGCGGGCGAAATTTCCAGCAAGCAACTGAAGCAGCTGCTGGACACCTGCTTCGCCGAAGGTCGCGATTTCGGCTTCATCTACTCCCGCGACAAGCCGCAGCAAATATCGGACACCGGTGCCATCGAAGCAATGATCGACGAAGTCATCGCCGCAAATCCTTCACAGGTCGCGCAGTTCAAAGGCGGCAAACGAACCGTCGCAGCCTTCTTCGTCGGCCAGGTGATGAAGCTCTCAAAGGGACAGGCTAACCCTGCTGTACTCAACGAGCTCGTAGTCAAGAAGCTCGACGCGTAACAGCATCCGTCCTTCGCTGTCATCTGAGCGCAGCGAAGGACCACCGTATTTACAACCTAATATCGGCTTGAATCCGTTTGATCAGCGTCTAATCCTCCTATGCGTTCGTTCCGCAACCTCACTCTCGTCGGCGCGCTCCTCATGACCTCCGGTTGCCATCACGCTGGGTACGATCCGCCGGACGGCCCCATGCCGCCTAACACCGTGCAGCTCTCGCAGATGATGCGCGAACTTTCGGCGCAGCCCGGCTTTACCGACGCGCTGATCGCGCAGATCGATAAGGGCGGCAAGAAAGGCCCGGCGCTGCTAACGCCTGCGCTCGTCGACGACCTTCGCAAACGCATCTTCGGGCAGGACTGGAACGGCCTCGAGCGGTTTCCCGGATGGACGATGCACGAGATCAATCCCACCGTTCGCGTGGTGGGCCACGTCGCCGGCAAGGATGCCACGCTTGAGCAGGCCTCGGCCGCGCACCCCGGCGCTGCACTGTCCAACGACGCGCGCAGCTTTCTCGACCTAGGTCCGTACGCGCTCGACCAGCATGAGGCGATTTCGCTTGAAGAGCCTTCGAAGCTTCCGGCCTTCACCACCAACGGCATCGTTTCGGAACTCGGCTCCGGCGTCACCCGCGGCGACGGGCCTAACGCTCTCGCGCCGGAGCACGCCGAGTCGCAGCGCCTCGCGGATGTGCTCAACCGTCTCGCCGCAAACAAGCTCGATGGCGTGCAGCCCGTTTCCGTCGGGCGCTCATGGGCCGCTGTTATCGCTCAAGCCGGCGAGCGCCACGAACCTCGTGACAAGCCTGCCATGGATTCGTGGACACCCGAAGATGTCATGCGCGACCTGATCGCCACCGGCCACACCGTCACGGTCACCGACTCGCGCTACTTCGCCAACTTCGCCCATCTGCACTACAAGGGCCAGGACGTTATGGCCCCGTTCTGGATCAACACGGAGATCATCATTCCCAAGTCCGGCGGCCGCCCTTTGCTCGTCCCCGTCTCGCACGCCGAGTACGAGTGGCACATTCGCGGCCCCCACCTAAACGCCGACGTCAGCTACTACTTCGGTGTCGACGGCAAAAGCGAATGGCGCACCATGGACACCCTCGACCAGGCCTGGGTTCTCAAGCGCGACGCTCACACCTACACCGGCAAAGACGCCGTCGAAGTCACGCGTCTCGCGGGGCTGCTTACCGTGGCGTACATGCATCTCCACGCCGCGCATCCGGCCATTCCCTTCGGCGGCTACTACGCTTTCGGAGTCTGCCAGGACGGCGTCTCCGCCATCGAAAAGAAGATGACCGAGAAGGTCACACTCTTTCCCAACACTGCCGACGACGCCTTCTTCAACGACCCTCGCGATACCGAGGTCAACCAACTCATCGCGGCCATTCCCAAAGACCGCGACGGCTCCACGCCCGAGGTCGCGCGCATCTTCGGCTCGCTGCCGGTCGACGGCGGAGCCTACAGCGACTTCAACGCGATCACCATCCCGGGCCTGGCCGCCGACCTGCACACGGTACACGTGGCGTGGACCAACGGCACATTGACTCACGCCCGCTCGCGCCTGCGCACGACGCTGATCGTCGCAGGGCTGATGATCGTCGCCCTCGTCGGTGTCAGCATCATCCGCCGCCGCAACATCAACGACCACGAAAGATACGATTCAATCTGAAGCGTTCACCCTCCGCACCGATTGCACAAATCTTGATGCAACGTCTTTCGTGTTGTCTACACTCCAATGCCTGGGAGGTTTCACCCAATGGCAACCGCAAAAAAGGCAAGCAAGAAAACCGCAGCAAAGAAGTCCGCAGCGCCGGCAAAGTCTGCCGCTAAGAAGACTGCCACCAAAACTGCGGCGGCAACCTCACCCGCCAAGTCCTCTGACAAGCGCAAGGCTACGCACGCTGAAA
>CAZZYB010000028.1:0-17269 GCA_964658125.1 uncultured Acetobacteraceae bacterium
CTGCTATTCGCCGGCACGGGTGGGCAGCCCAGCTCTGCCTTCAACACTCGCTATGGCAACGTGCAGCCCCGCATCGGCGTGGTGTTCCGGGCTGCTCCGCTCACGATCTTCCGAGGCGGCTTCGGTGTGTTTTACCTGCCCGAGGCGGCGTTTGGCGCTGCTCAGGGTTTTGCTCAGGACACCGCGATGATCCCCACAAATGCCGCTGCGGGCACCCAGGCGGACACCTTCCGTCCGCGTGGCAATAACCCTGCGGCACAGCCTTTGAATGACCCATTCGCCACAGGTGTTCTCCAACCCACCGGAAGCGCGCTTGGTCTGGCGACGTTCCAGGGACAGAGCATCATCTTCAATAACATCAATCGCTACATCCCTTACGTTCAGCAGTACTCGTTCGGTATGGAGCAACAGCTTCCCTACAACATGAAGGTGGACCTTTCGTATGTCGGCAGCCGCAGCAATCACATTAATACGAACGACAACCAGGCGGGCGGCGCCCGCAATCTCAACGTACTGACGCCGGCCCAGTTGCGGCTAGGACAGGCGTTCCTCACGCAGACTGTTCCGAACCCGTTCGCCGGTTTGCTCCCAGGAAGCAGCTTGAATGGGGCGACCGTCCAGCGCGGTCAGCTTCTGTTGCCCTTCCCGCAATATCTCGGAAATTTCCCGGGTAATGCGAACGGCGGTTCGGTCAACTACGGACAGGAGTCTGTCGGCAAGGTCTGGTATGACTCGGCACAATTGTTCGTGGAAAAGCGCTACTCTCGCGGCTTATCTCTGAGCGCTGCGTTTACCTGGTCGAAAACTCAGGAAGCACTATCGTTCCTGAATAATCAGGATGCAGCACCGTTCAAAAACATCGGTGCGCAGGATCGTCCGTTCCGCTTTACCCCGGCCATGGTGTATGAACTACCCTTCGGGCACGGCCATCAGTTTCTGGCCAACGTACCGCGTTGGGCAGAGTTGGTGGTCGGTGGCTTCCAGGTGCAAGTTCTCTATGTAATTCAGTCCGGTGCTCCTGCGGGGCTGAATGGGAATTACAGCCTGATTGCCGATCCGCGTATCAACAGTCCGCACACGAAGACGCAATTCTTCAATAAGTGCGCGGTTGACGTGAACAACGTTCCACTCAACGCGGCAAACTGCGCGGCTTCCGGTAACATCGTCGCCTTCAAGCAGATCAACGCGTCTGCGGGGGATCTTCGCCAAGCACCCTTCTTCTCGGGTTACATCCGAAATCCGAATGCCCCACTGGGCAACGCTTCGATCAGCAAGCGGCTTAACATCACTGAAAGCATCAATGCGCAGTTCCGGTTTGAGGCTTTCAACTTTACTAACACCTACGTTCCAAACGGGCCTGTCACCGACCCCTCCAACGGCAGCTTCGGGACCGTGAGCGGCAATACAGCCGTTGCGAATGGAGCGTCGAATCAGCCTCGCATCGTGCAGATGGGCGCCAAGATCAACTTCTAGCCCGCTGCATTCACCTCCAGCCGGAGAGCTGCCACGCTCTCCGGCTTCTTTTCTTCTGTGCAACCACTGCCGAAAAGGAGCAAACTTCAGCACATGCGGATGACGCGCAGAGAGTTCGGACGGCAGGCAGTGGGCTCTACGGCTACGGGCTTGCTGCTGGTCTCGGCAGCGGGTCCTTCAGTGGCGGAGGTGCCGGTTTCGCTGCAGTCTTTCGGCGCGCAGGTCGCTCGTTTGGTCACTGCGTTGGAGGCTCTTGGTGATGCTTTTGCCCCCAGCACGGTGGCTAAGCTGCAAAAGGCGATGACGTCGATCGATGAAGCAACGGGCGTTGCGGTGATCAAGTCTGTGCTGGATGACCGCGTACTGATCGAGGTGAACATCAATCCTGAAATGCGCGTTTCTGTTCGCAGAGGAGAAGTGCCTGCGTCGTTGATTCAGGGCGGGTGGAGGACGTTTCTCGTTCGGGTGAACAACGCTTCTGGCGCTACTACACAGCTGACCATTCGTTCGCCGCAAGGCGGCCCGATGGGCCGGCGGTCGTCCCTCGCCATCACCGGCGTGCATGATTTTACAAACGGTGCCGTCGATGCCGTAGAAGCTCGAGCACGGTGGATTGCACTGGCGACGTATGACATGCCACCGATGGCTGCGACGCTGTCGGGCCTTGCCTTGGAATACCGCATTCTTCAGGTCTACAGCCGCGACGCGGGGGAACGCGAGGCCAGCCTGCAGGCGGATTGCGGTTTCGGTGAGCAGGACCTCGGTTTTCGCAGCACGATCCCGGTGTTGTTTCATTGCCTCCCGGCGCGAAGAGTTCCGCTGCACCTACGCGACGAACATGGGCACTCTTGTGTTGCCTCGCTTTTGATCACCGACGCGCAGGGACGTGTCTATCCTGCGCAAGGCAAGCGCGCGCTCCCTGATCTCGCCTTCGAGCCACAGATTTATCGCGCGGATAGCGAAGCCCTGATGCTGCCGGATGGCGCTTATACGCTCGATGCAGGGCGCGGACCTGAGTATCTCCGTCAACGCCTGTCACTCGCAGTCTCTGCGGGTGCGCCTTCGCTTTCCATCTCGTTGAAGCGTTGGGTCGAGCCCGCACGATACGGCTACTACTCAGGCGATACGCATATTCATGCCGCCGGATGTTCGCATTACGAGAGTCCTGCTGAGGGAGTCACCCCTGAAGTGATGCTTCGACAGATTGCCGGAGAAGCTCTCGACCTGGGTGCGGTACTGAATTGGGGACCTGGGTACGAGTACCAGAAGCAGTTCTTCAGCGGTAGTGTCGCGGATACTTTGTCTCCACTACATCGCTCGGATCGCGACGTAGATGGTTCAGAGCCGGTGCTGCCTTACGCGCCTCTGATGCGGTACGACGTCGAGGTTTCTGGATTTCCCTCCAGCCATTGCGGACATCTTGTTCTGCTGCGGCTAAAGCAGAACGGTTTTCCCGGCGCCGCTACCCTTGACGATTGGCCTAGCTGGAACTTGCCTATTCTTCGCTGGGCCAAGTCGCAGGGAGCGCTCACGGGTTACGCACACGTCGGAGACGGTCTGGTCGTGAACAACACGGAACTGCCGAATTTCCTGATGCCGCCGTTCAACAGCATGGGCGCGAATGAGTTCCTCGTCGACGTCACATTTCCCGGTGTCATCGACTTCCTATCCGGTTGCGACCTTTGGCCTTTCGCCGAACTCAACGTCTGGTACCACGCCCTGAACTGCGGCTTCCGGACCGCGTTCGCCGGGGAAACTGACTTTCCCTGCATTACGGATGAGTGCGTTGGCGGAGGCCGCTCGTATGTCCGCCTGCCCGCCAGTATTGCTCACAATGATAGTGGCTATAGCGCCTGGCTCGAGGCGCTGGTCGCGCGCGACTCCTACTTCGGAGATGGGAGGAGCCATATCTTCGGTTTCTCCGTTGCTACCGATCCCGCTGTGAAATCCGAAACAGGAGGACAGGATCTGCACATCCCCAGCGGTACTTCGGTACGTGTCACTGCGAATGTTTGCGCATGGCTTGACCCCTCGCCGGATGACCGAACGAAAGCCATTGCAACCGCTTCGCCGTTTGCAAAACCTTACTGGCATATTGAGCGTGCGCGCGTGGGCTCCTCCCGCCGGGTTGCTGTGGAACTGATCGTCAACGGTCGCGCCGTCGGGAGGATTGAAGTCCTGGCGGATGGCTCCGTGCAGCCCGTGGACTTCACGCACATCATTGAGCAGAGCAGTTGGATCGCGCTGCGCATCCTGCCATCGGCTCATACGAATCCAATCGTCGTTGAGGTTGCTGGAACTCCGGTGCGTGCGTCCCGCCGCAGCGCCGCGTGGTGTCGTCAAGCCGTTGACGTTTGCTGGGAGCAGAAACGCACGCGCATCCGCGCCAGTGAACTTTCAGCGGCCGCGGAAGCTTACAACCACGCACGTGCCACGTACGACAGCATTATCAGGGAGAGTGTGACTGAATGACCGGGGCGAGAGAATGTTGAAGACTGAAATCCAAACAAATCAAAGATGTGAATGCAAACCCAGAGGCTTAAGGCTATCTGAGGTATCTGAATAGAACAGGAACGAACGGCAACGGCCTTCCGATCGCGCGGTTTCGAAGAGCCCTACCAGAGAGCGCAGCGTTCCGTCTCAGGGCGCACCATGGCGTCGCCGGCTTTGCAACTGAAAGCGTTTTGGAACTCCGGCATATTGCTGAGCGGGCCGAGGACGCGGTACTTGCCGGGCGGATGCGGATCGCTGGAAACGGCAACGCGAGCGGCTTCAGGGCGTATGACAGCGCCGCGCCATTGGCCTTCGGCGAGGAAGAATTGCTGGTCGGGCGTGAATCCGTCGACGGTGGGCTCGGGGCCTTTGCCTTCGCGGGAGCGGTGGTAGGCACGGAAGGCAAGATTCACTCCGCCCAGATCGCCGAGCGCTTCGCCGGTAACGAATTTGCCCTGCAGGTGCAGGCCGGGCTCGACGAAGTAGTTGTCGTACTGCTGGGTGGTGCAGGCGGTGCGGGCTTCGAAGTTTTTGTAGTCAGCGTCCGTCCACCATTTTTCGAGGCGGCCATCGGCGGCGTATTGTGCGCCTTCGTCGTCCACGCCATGCGAGATTTCGTGGCCAATGCTGACGCCGACGGCACCGTAGTTGATGGCGTCGAGCCCTTTGGGATTGAAGCCCGGCGGCTGCAGATAGCCGGCGGGAACGACGACCTCGTTCATCTCCGGACTGTAGTAGGCGTTCATGGTGGGCGGGGTCATACCCCAGCGGCCATGATCGACGGGCTTGCCGATCTGGGTGAGGTCGTAGCGGACGGCATAGCGCGCCGTGCTCAGGGTGTCGTCCAGATAAGTGGCGCGGTTGATATTTACGCCCGCGTAGTCCTTCCACTTATCGGGATAGCCGATCTTGATGTTGAGGGCGCTTACTTTTTCAAGCGCTTTGGCCTTCGTGGGCGCCGTCATCCAATCGCGCGCTTGGATGGAGAGCTTCAATTCCTTGACGATGTTGACGGCCATCTCACGAGCGCGGGCCTTGGCTTCGGGAGGTAGATAGCGATCGACGTATTCGTGGCCGAGCGCCTCTCCCAGCCGCGCGTCGGTTGCGATCACGCAGCGTTGCCAACGCGGACGCATCTCCTTCGCTCCGGTCATGATGGTTCCGAAGAAGGCGAAGTGTTCCGCTTCAAAGGGAGCCGCCAACTCGTTTGCGTCACTGTTCAGTAGCTGCCAGCGGAGATAGGCTCGCCAATCCGCCGGCGTAGAGGTGGTGAGGAGGCTATCGAAGGCCTCTACGAGTTTGGGTTGAGGCACGCTGATGCGACCTGCGGTCGTTACGCCGAGGATGTGGAACTCCTGCTCCCAGTCGAAGTGCGGAGCGAGCGTTTTGAGTTCGGCGAAGCTCATTGGGTGGTCGGTGACCTTGGGATCGCGCAACTCGACGCGGCTGAGGCGGGCCTGCGCCAGCGCCGTTTCAATCTTCATCACCGCGGCGACGGCGGTTGCCGCGTCGGCATCGGAGGCGCCCGCGAGCACGAACATCTTCCGCATGTGGACCTGGTACTTTGTCCGCGCATCGCTGAAGCGGGGCTCGTCGCGGAGATAGTAGTCGCGGTCGGGGAGACCAAGACCGGCGATGTTGATCTCGGCAATCATGTGTGTGGTGTCGTGTAGGTTTTGCGTGGCGCTGAGGCGGAGGGGAACGGCGAATCCGACCTCCTGAAGATGCACGATCTCCGCCCCGAGTGCCTTCGCTTCGCGGATTTTGTCGACGCGGGCGAGCATGGGTTCCAGCGGCTTGAGGCCGAGGGCGTTGACGCGAGACTCGTCCATGCAGGCGGCGTAGAAGTCGCCCGTCAACTGCACAGGGGAACCTTTCGGCGCCGATGCGGACTTGGCGGCATCCTCTTCCGCGATGGTACGGAGGCGCGCGCGCGTTCCGTCCTGCGTGACGGTGCGCACAGCCCATGTGGTCTGCGTGGGGGGCATCGGATGGTCAACGCGCCACTGACCGTTGGCGAAGGCGTCGAAGTCAGTGCAGGGGGCAGCCGTGCGGTCGATGTTGGCGACGGCTACGCCCTGCTGGGTGTGGGCTGCTGTAGTAAGCGTCAGAAGTGCGATGAATGCGGGGAGGATGGGGCGCATGACGGGTCTCCGGCTAAGGCTTCAAAGTAGCACACGGCGCGGGGTTGGCTTGTTGGATTGTGGCGAAAGGAGATTGACACGAGATGAGCCTCGTTTGGCACGCACAACGGTGTATGACAATACCGAGACAGCTCCAGCCGGGGGCATGGAGGCGTTTCGAGGTGGAGAGTCTGCGAGAGTTGCAGTAGGGTGACAGCATGGCTGAAAGAGAAGTGAGCAAAAGCAGCGCGTGGAACAACCCCGAGTTTCGCGGAGATCTTGCCTTTCAAAAACTGACGGAAGACATGCTTGAGCGGATGCTTGCCTACGGGCATGAAGAACGGTTTCCGGCTGGTGAGGTGCTATTCACGCATGGAGCCCGGCTGGTGGATATGTTCGTTGTGCTCGAAGGGCAGGTAGATATTTCGCTGCCAGCGGGAGACGGCGAGGGGAAGGTGATTGCACATCATCAGCGATTGGACTTTTCCGGCGAGTTGAACATGCTGAACTCGCAGGGCGCTCTGGTGGATGCACGAACGGCAACCGAATGCCGTCTTCTCCGGATTCCTCGTGAAGGTCTTCAACGCCTGATGCGGTCCGAGGGCGACATCGCCAACCTCATGACATCGGCGCTGGTGTGGCGGCGGATCGGCATTATCGGCGAGGAGACTGGCGGCATCGTGCTGCTGGGTCACGTCGAGGACGCTGAGACCAAGGAGCTGCAACGGTTTCTCATTCGCAACAACTATCCGCACAGGATTATGGAGGCGCCGGCTCTGGACGTCGCGGCCGAGGATAGTGTGTCCGATCCGGACGACGAGAAGTTTCCTGCAGTGGTGCTTTCCGACGGTCGCACTCTTTACCGTCCGACGATCACGCAGCTCGCCGATGAGCTGGGCATCACGGAGCTGCCTGACCCCACGATGATCTACGACGTGGCAGTGGTTGGGGCCGGGCCTTCGGGGCTGGCGGCGGCAGTGTATGCGGCGTCAGAAGGGCTCTGCACGATCGTGATTGAAGGCACAGCGCCGGGCGGGCAGGCCGGGACGAGCTCAAAGATTGAGAACTACCTTGGATTTCCCACTGGAATCTCCGGGCAGCGGCTGGCGAGCCGCGCGGCGCTCCAGGCACTGAAGTTCGGTGTGCGTTTTGCGATCTCGAGGCAGGTGGTGACGGCGGAGCAAGTAGACGGTCTTCACGAACTGACTCTGGCGGGCGGCATCGAAGTACGTGCGCGGGCGGTCGTGGTGGCTTCGGGCGCGCAGTACCGCACGCTTTCCGTACAGAACTATGCCGACTACGAGAATCGCGGGATCTACTACGCGGCGACGGCAATGGAGGCCGTCTCGTGCCGCGAGAGTGAGGTCATCGTGGTGGGAGGGGGGAACTCCGCGGGGCAGGCGGCGGTGTTTCTTTCTGGGATCGCGAAGCATGTGCACCACATCGTGCGCGGGAAGTCGCTGGCGGCCACCATGTCGCAATATCTCATCTCGCGGATTGAAAGCTCGGCTCGCATCACGCTCCATACGCAGTCGGAGATAGTGGAACTGGAAGGCGCAAAGAGCCTGGAGTTCGTGGCGTGGAATAACCGGTCCACGGGTGAGACGACGCGCAGACCCGTCGGAAGCGTGTTCGTGATGGTCGGTGCGGAACCGAACTCTGGATGGCTGTATGGCTCGGTGAAACTGGACAAGAAGGGGTTCATCCTTACGGGCGGCGCGGAAGGATTCAATGGCACACCGTATGCAACGAGTGTGCCAGGGATGTTTGCGGTAGGGGATGTACGCTCGGCCTCGGTGAAGCGGGTGGCGAGCGCGGTGGGTGAGGGATCCGTAGTCATTTCGGATGTGCATCGCTATCTGGCGGACCATCGGAACAGTTTCGCGGCGGAACCAAACTCCGCGCTGGAGGCTCTGCGGTTAGCGAATGCGGCGGGCGCATGATCCGCTTGGCTTAGTTGGCGTGCGCATGGGCTTGATTCTGGCGCCGCTTGCATTGCGCTCAACTTCGTTATCTCCATCTAAAGATTGAGTGAGAATCAGTCCATAGTTGGGCGACGTGAACAGATGGAAACGCTACCTTTGCTTTGATGTCCCCCTTGCAGCGCCCTGAGAGGGGCGCTGATTTTTTTTCCCGGGCTAGGCCCGGCGGACCCGACGGGGTATGCTCAACAGCGATGCTTGAACGCGTGCTCCACGGTCGGGTTGGTTGGTAGCCATGCGACATTTCGTTCCGTCTGTCCGCGCTGCATTGTGCTTGTGGGCGCTGCTTGCAGGATGCGGACGCGCGTGGAGTCTCGATCCCCACATCGGTCTGGACAGCTACGCAAGGCAAATCTGGAACACCGAGAGCGGACTGCCCCAGGACTCCGTCCATACGATGTTGCAAACAACCGATGGCTTCCTGTGGCTCGGGACCGAGGGGGGGCTCGCGCGGTTCGACGGATATCAATTTCGCGTGTTCGATCATGAAAGTACACCTTCGTTGGCCGGTAGCGACATGCGCTGCCTTCTGGAAGATCGGACGGGTGCGCTCTGGGTGGGGACAGCCTCTGGTGTGACGCGGTTGAAGGGTGGGCGGGCGCTGACGTTTGGGCCGGACGACGGTGTTCCGGCTGGCGCGGTTCGCACCATGTTGCAAAGCGGCGATGGCCGTTTATGGATCTTGACGGCGGGGGGCCTGGCGGTTGCCGAGCGAGAAGGCCTCGACACTGGGAAGATCCGCTTTCAAACACCTTCGCAGAGTGACGGGATGATCAGTAGCCATGTGCTTTCGCTCGTGCGCGACGCGGGCGATGGCGTGTGGATTGGAACGTCTCAAGGGCTGAGCTATGCGGAGGGAACACGGGTGACGCCGGGGCCGGCGTTGATGGCAGGTAAGTCTATCGATGCCATTGCCAACATTGCGGGTCATCGGACGGCTGCCATCGTCGCGACAGCCGAGGGAGTATTTCGAGTCGAAAATGGAGTAGCTACCTTACTGGCTAAACGCGAGGCGTTGCCGCTGGGAGGTGTCCGATCGCTGCTGTCGACGAGTGATGGCGTTTGGCTGGTGGGACGGAGCAGCGTCGTGCTCGTGAGAGCCGAGGGCGCGATGACGTTTGCGACTGGCGTCGCGTTGCCGGGAACACAGGTCCTTACGATTGCAGAGGACCGGCAACATGCGGTGTGGATCGGCACGAATGGAGGCCTCGCTAGATTCTGGAATGGCCGGATGCAGAGTCTGGGAAAGGAAGGCGATTCGGCGGCGGTGCTCTCGATTTTCGAAGACCACGACGGCGATATGTGGATCGGAACGGAGACCTCCGGAGTAAGAGTGTTGCGACCGCGTACGTTTGAGATGCTACCGGGGACCGAGGAAAAAGCGGCCACCTCTGTTGTCCAAGCGGCCGACGGACGCTTGTGGGTGGGGACCAACGGCGAAGGCCTTCTCCAACTGGGAGGAAAGCCAGGCGCACCGCTTACCTACACTGTCAAGAATGGGTTAGTGAGCGATACCATCCTGGCGATTGGGACACACGCGAAAGAAGACCTGTGGGTGGGTACGCCTGACGGACTTGGGTTGTTCCATGACGGGCGTTGGCGCACGTTGACGTCGGCCGATGGCTTGGCGGATGACCTGGTGCGGTCGGTGCTCGTGACGCGCGGTGGGACGGCGTGGATTGGCGGCCGGCACGGGGTGACACGCTGGAAGGATGGCGTTGTCAGCAAGCTAACGGAGACCGATGGGCTCGGCAGCGACCTGGTGGGGCCGATGCTCGAAGATGCGAACGGCGATGTATGGATTGGAACGGCGCGCGGCCTTTCGCGTCTGCATGCAGGGTCGCTGAAAAATTACACCACTGCCGATGGCTTGCCGAACAATACGATCACGGCTCTGGAGGCAGGTGTTGGTGGCTCCCTGTGGGTGGGTACCCATGAGCAGGGGCTCGCGCGGTGGGACGGCAAAGAGTTTTTCAGCTATGCGGGTGCGGCAACCGTCCCGCATGAGATCTACGCTCTGCTTGAGGATCATCTGGGTTCGCTGTGGATGGTGTCCGATCGTCGGATTTTCCGCGCTTCGCTTGAGGGACTCGATCGCTTCCGCGCTGACCGGACTACTGAGGTTGCCGTCGCGTACTACGGCGCCGCTGACGGCTTGCCGCCGGTGGATACCACGATGACTGGGTATGCTGCGGCGTGGAGGCTCGAGGATGGGCGGTTAGCCTTTACGACGCGCCGCGGCGTGGTCATCGCGGAGCCTTCAAGTTTGTCCCGGACCGACGCACCTCCTTCGGTGGCTTTGGAAGACATCACAATCGACGATAAGGATGTACTTGCGGGAGAGATGGCCTCCATGCCGCCGGGGCGCTTACATTTTTCCTTTTCGTTTGCGGGCATTCATCTCGCTGCGCCCCATCGAGTGCAATACCGTTACATGCTGGAAGGTTTGGATCGCGACTGGGTCGATGCGGGCACGCGAAGAGTGGCCTACTACACCAGCATTCCCCATGGTCATTACCGGTTCCTGGTGGGGGCGCGTACTGTCGGCGGAGCATGGGGCCCGGCAACAGAGTTGGCGTTTGAACTACGTCCGCACTTCTACCAAACGATGTGGTGTTGGGTGCTTGTGGTTTTGCTGGTGGCGGGGTTGGTGGTCGGCGTCTACCGGCTGCGAGTACGGACGCTGAGAGGCAGGTTCGATGCCGTTGCGGCAGAGAGAAACCGGCTGGCGCGCGAGATTCACGACACGCTGGCGCAAAGCTTTGTTGCAGTGTCAATGCGCCTGGAAGTGATGGCCCAGATGTTGCGGAACTCTGAGAATGTAGAGCCCTGCCGTCAACAGCTCGACCAGACCCGGACGTTAGTGCGAGAGGGTTTGGAAGAGGCTCGACGATCCATCTGGGACCTGCGGTCGGAAGGGCCGGAGTCGCAAACTTTGCCTGCGAGGTTGGCTCGCCTGGTACGTACGACGATGTCTCAGGTGAGTGATACTCGCCTGGAAAATACCGGGGTCTACAGGGCGCTCGGGCACTCGACCGAAGACGAGCTATACCGCATTGCGCAGGAGGCTGTGACTAACGCGGTTCGTCATGCGAAGCCTTCGAGCATACGGTTGCGGTTGAGCTATTCGCTGGATCATGTGCTGCTCGAAGTTGTCGATGACGGAGTCGGCTTCGACGCATCGAGAGAGCCTGCCAGAGAAGGTGGACACTTCGGGCTTGCGGGGATGCGAGAGCGAGCGCGCATACTCCATGCAGAGGTTATGCTGGAAAGTACTCTCGGCGAAGGCACAAGCGTAAAGGTCAGCGTCCCTCTCGGACGCGACGTTAGAGAAGGAAACGAGGGCCTAGTGGCTGCACCGATAAGACTGCTCGTGGTGGACGACCATCCCGTAGTGCGTGGGGGTCTGGTTGCTCTGTTGGGCACGGTGGAAGATATGCAAGTCGTCGCAGAAGCCGGCGATGGTGGCGAGGCGTTTGAACAGTACAGCCTCCATCAGCCGGACGTTACGCTGATGGATCTCAGGCTGAAGAGTGTTGGAGGCGTCGAAGCGATCCAACTGATACGCGCGAAGTGGCCGGCAGCGCGCGTCATCGTCCTCACCACGTTCGACGGCGACGAAGATATTTATCGGGCGATACAGGCTGGCGCCAAGGCCTACCTGCTAAAGGGGATGTCGGTCGAGGAACTTATCGGAACCATTCGATCTGTCCACCAGGGGCGGGTGCGGATACCTGCAGAAATTGCCGAGAAGCTGGCAGAACGCATGGCGGGGCCGCAGTTGACCGGCCGCGAACTTGAGGTATTGCAGCTCATCGTGCAGGGGCGCAGTAACAAGGAAATCGGCAGTGATCTCGCCATCTCCGAGGCCACTGTAAAAACCCACGTTAACAACCTCCTGGGAAAACTAGCTGTGAGCGACCGGACGCAGGCTTCGACCGCGGCCATTCAACGCGGCATTGTTCATCTGGATTGATCTCAGCGAAGACGAGGAGCAAAACGAATGCGGCAGAAGAAGGGAAGTGGGATGGCACCAGCGGGGAGAGCGATCGGAACTCATGCAAGGAGAGTCGGAGTGCTCGGTTCCATGTGTCTCGCCTTGCTGTGGGTTAGCATTGCCGCGGCCCAGGCGGTGGATAGCTCCTGGCGCCCTGCCACCGACAAGGAACTGAAATCCTTGTTGCCCGCGCGTGCGACAGTCGAGAAGGAGCACATCGAAACTGAGATGAGGACTGCCTCAGGCATCGCAGACGGGCACGGAAAGTTTATTGCCGGAGTGGTGCTGATTACGGCTGGATACTCGGTTGATGGCAAATACTCGCATTACCTCATGGTCCAGGCACCGATTCAGATCGGCCAGGTATCGTTGCCGCCCGGCGATTACGTCTTCGGCTGGAAGCGCGAAGAGGATGCGCTGCATGTTTATTTCTACGATGCGGAGACCGGAGTTGAGCGCGGATCTGTTCTCGCAGGGCGACTCCAGGGAAACGTCCGGGTAGAGTCATTCAGGATATGGACGCCTCAGAGCCGGTCGGTCATCCAGCTTGGCCGCTTCGGAATCCCTTATCAACTAAAGAAATAGCCGGTTACTGAAGCAGAGCCAACTGGTCGCTACTGCAGTGCGGGTTTAAACCAAACCGGTTTCCTTCTAGTGCAGGTCACACCAATAGACATCATGCGAGTGCATGCCAAGCGTACCGCAGGTCGACCCTTCCAGATGCTCTTCGAGGTAACATCGCTCCATCGCCCGCTGCCGCCCCATGCTCGCACCGGATTGGTACGAGAAGAACCGGGCACCCGGACGCGTTGACCGCTATCGGGCCTTCCTGCGAGACAGCGCAAACATCACACCTCCGAATACGATCATTACGGATCCCCACACGACATTCAGGTTGATGCCTGCGGAACTGAGGTACATCGGGTTACCCCAGGTGAAGGCGCCGTAGAGCACCATCATGCCGCCGATGATCAGGAAGATGAGGCCGAGCGGAAGACGAATATCAAGACCCATAGTGGTGCTCCTTTTGCGGCAACGGTTATGCGAAGGCCAGATTGAGGACCAGCAATATGGCGATGACACCGATGGCGAGAGTTGCCGGCCTTTCGTACCATGCCAAGTGGTGCTGTGGCAGCTTTGGTGTGAGCGAATAGACCAGGCCGACCAATTCCGATTCGGCTCGCGGCTTGGTCATCAGACTGACAATTGTTGTGACCAGCAGGTTGATTGAGAAGGCGAAGATGGCAGTCCAGAAGTTCTGAGCCATGTCGCTGGGATAGACGTGCACCACATGGCCGAGCCAGCCTCCATGCAGGCCAGGCAAGGCGTCCGCAGGTAGCGTGAGGCCGTGATGCAACAGGGCGGCAGCCGTTCCGCTGAGCAGGCCGGTGAATGCGCCGTGGCCCGTGGTCCGCTTCCAGAACATGCCAAGCAGGAACGTAGCAAAAAGTGGCGCATTCACCATGGAGAAGATCAGCTGCAACGCATCCATAATGTTGTTGAAGCTGGTGGCAGCGTAGGCAGCGCCGATGGACAGCAATATGCCCCCTATGGTGGCCATACGGCCCATCCAGAGATAGTGTTCGTCGCTGGCGCCCTTTCGTATGTAGGACTGATAAATGTCATAGGTCCACACAGTATTGAACGCGGTCACGTTGCCGGCCATACCGGACATGAAGCTCGCGAGCAATGCGGTGAGCCCGAGCCCAAGAATGCCGGTCGGGAAAAAATGCAGCAGCATGACGGGAATCGCCAGGTCGTAGTTGTAGACGGGATTGCCGCCGGCGTCCAGCACGGCTTTGCCGCTGAGCGCATCGGTCTTCTCCGGAATAATTCCGTGCGGGTGCGCTTCATCGAGCGGCAGGGCGCGTTGCGAGAGTGTGGCGGGCATCTGTGCGGCGCCGTAGTGGGATGTGACGCTCACGGCGATGAGTCCAGGCAGGATCACGAGAAATGGGAAGAACATCTTGGGGATCGCGGCGATGATGGGCACTTTGCGTGCTGAGTCCTGCGACTCGGCGGCCATGGCTCGTTGGATAACGAGGAAGTCCGTACACCAGTAGCCGAAAGAGAGCACAAAACCGAGGCCCATGACGAGACCGACGATCTCTACGCCGAGCGAGTTGGTGCTGGCGTGCGTCATTCCGCGCCAGGAGTGCGTCATCGTGGCGGGAAGCTTTTGTTGTATGCCGTGCCAGCCACCCACGTTGCGCAGGCCGATCCAGACGAGCGGAAGAAAACCCGCAACGATCAGGAAGAACTGAAGGACTTCGTTATAGATGGCGCTGGTGAGTCCGCCGAGGAAGATGTAGCCAAGCACGATGAGTGCAGAGAGTGCAATCGAGACGTGAAATATCCAGGCGTCGGGCACGATGCCATGTAGCAAGCCGAGCGTCTGGATGAGCAGCGCCATCGCATACATCGAGATGCCGGAGCTGAAGACTGTCATGATGGCAAAGGAGAATGCGTTCACCGCGCGGGTCTTCTCGTCGTAGCGGAGACGCAGATACTCCGGCACGGAGCGCGCCTTCGAACCGTAGTAGAAGGGCATCATGAAGAGACCGACGAAGAGCATCGCCGGGATCGCGCCGATCCAATAAAAGTGGCTCGTGACGATTCCGTACTTGGCACCCGATGCGCCCATTCCGATGACTTCCTGAGCGCCGAGGTTGGCGGAAATGAAGGCCAGGCCACACACCCAGGCGGGGATGGAGCGCCCCGCGAGGAAGAAATCGTTTGAGGTGCGCATGTATCGCTTCAAGGCGAATCCGATGCCCAGTACGAAGATGAAGTAGACAAGCATGATGAGCCAGTCGACCAGAGCGAGATGCATGCGAAACTCCTTGCGTTCAAGTCTTGCTTATTTGTATATCGTGGATGCCATTCTGCGTAAGCATGGAGGCTACCGCGCCGCACATCCTGTAGCAAAGGTGGTCATGCAGGCAGTGATAGTCTCATGCGGGAAGTTATGGGGGCAATGCTAGATCGTGTATCCGGCGCGCTTGAAGGGCATGGTGCGTATGCGCTCGCCGGTGGCGGCGAAGATGGCGTTACCCAGTGCGGGAGCGAGGGGTGGGAGGCAGGGTTCGCCGAGGCCTGAGGGACGGAAGTCTGACGGAATGAAGTAGGCTTCGACCGGAGGCGCACTGCGCATCTTGAGCAGTGGATACTCGTCGAAATTGGTTTGCTTGACGCGGCCTTTTTCGATGGAGATCTCGAGCCCCATAACGGTGGAGAGGCCGTCAATGACGCCGCCCTGGACTTGGTTTTCCGCGCTGCTCATGTTGATAACGGGGCCAATGTCGGCGACTGCGGTGATCTTGTGGATGGTGATGTCCTTTTTTGCGTCGACGGTCAGCTCGACCACTTCGGCTACGTGGCCCCCGAAGGCGAAGCTGAAAGCGATGCCCATGCCGCTGCCGGGAGGGAGCTTTTTGCCCCAGCCGGATTTTTCCGCGGCGAGCTTGAGCACTCCGGCGGCCCGAGTGGCGTTGAAGGTACGGCTGAGGTCGGGGGGTGGACCGCCTGGACGCTCGGGCGTTGCGGTTTGAGGGCGGGCGAACCATTCGAGGAGGAAGTCTACGTGGTCGCGGCCGGCGGCAATGGAGAGTTCGTGCAGGAAGCTGCCGGCGACGAACATCTGGACGTTGTCGGTTGGCGCGCGCCAGGGACCGCAGGGCGTCTGAAGCGGCATGAGCGAGACAGCGTACCGAACGTTGGGTGCCATGTCCGTGGGAAAGCTGTTGTTGCTGCGCGCGCCGCCGGAAACGGGGCGATTGCCGCCGTTCGAGAAGGAGACGATGTGGTTCTGGATGGCTGAGATTCTGCCTGCCTTGTCGACTGCTCCTTTGAGGTAGTGAAAGCCGCCGGCGCGGAAGAAATCGTAGGCGAAGTCGTCTTCGCGCATCCATTGCAGCTTGACCGGTGCGTTGACCTTCAGGGCGATGGCGGCGGCTTCGCAGAGGTAGTCGTTGGAGAGGCGACGGCCGAAGCCTCCGCCGGCGCGCATCTGGTGGATCGTTACTTTGCTCTCGGGGATGTTGACCAGCGAGGCGATCATGCTCAGGCCCCGATCCGCGGACTGGCTGGGGGTCCACATTTCCATGATGCCGTCGTGAAACCAGGCGGTGCTGTTTTCGGGCTCGAGCTGCTGGTGAGAGACCATGGCGTAGTCGTAGTTCGCTTCTATGACTTTGGCGGCAGAGGCGAAGGCGGCATCCACGTCGCCGATGTTCGTGGTGGGGGCTGGAGGAGCGGCTGAAAGCTCTTTGGCTTTCGCGGCGGCTGCTGTGAGGGAATCTTTTGAGGCTGTGGTCTCATCCCATTCAACCTTCAATGCGCCCTTGGCCTTGAAGCATGCCCAGGTGGATTTGCCGATAATGGCTACGCCGGGCATGACTTCGGCGGGGTTGTTGGTGCCTTCGAGGATGAAGGCGTCGACTACGCGGCAAGCGCCTTGATGGCGTCGAGGTTGGCCAATTTTACTTTGCCGCCGATGGCGGGACACTTGGTGTAGTTGGCGTAGAGCATGCCCGGGAGCTGGACGTCGATCCCGAAGATGGGCTGGCCGGTGACGATGTCGGGGTTGTCGAAGCCGGAGATGCGCTTGCCGAGGAGCTTGTAGTCGGCGCGCCCTTTCAAAGTAATAGTTGCTACGTCGGGAATGGGCTGTTTAGCAGCGGCTGTGGCGAGCGCTCCGTAAGTGAGCTTGCGTCCAGAGGGCTTGTGCATGACCGTGCTGGCTGCGGCGGTACATTCTGCGGCTGGCACATTCCATTGCTGCGCCGCGGCTGCGATGAGCATGGCGCGGGCAGTGGCGCCGGCTTGGCGGAGCTGGTCCCAGCCGCGGGGGATGGAGGTGGAACCTCCGGCGCTTTGCGAGCCGTAGACCTTGGGGTTGATTGGCGCCTGTTCGATCTTGACCGTCTTCCAGTCGGCATCGAGTTCCTCGGCGATGATGAGGCCGAACGCGGTCTTGATGCCCTGGCCGATCTCCGGCCCCTTTGAGTAGATAGTCACGGTGTTATTCGGCGCGATGCGGATGAAGGCGTTCAGCACTGTCGGCGACGAACCCTGCGGCTTGACCGGAGCCCCACCTTCCGCAGCATGCGCCACTCCCGTGTCCAAATGAAAGATCAGCGCGAGGCCGCCGCCCAGCAGGGCTGCCTTTTGCAGAAACGAGCGGCGATTCAAGGTGAGGC
>CAZZYB010000029.1:0-17234 GCA_964658125.1 uncultured Acetobacteraceae bacterium
AAACAGCACAGCGCGAAGGAACAAGCTCAGGCCAGAAAGCAGAACGGGAGCAGCCGAAGCCGCTCCCGCCTTTCTAACCCTGATCCTTGTTCCCTAACCCCTCGCTAAAAGGGGTTGATCTTATCCAAGCCCTTCTTCGGCTTCTTCTTGCTGGAGGACTCGTCCTGCTTGTCGAAGACCGGCTTCGGAGTCTTTTTGCCGGGAGTCGCGGCCGGGGTAGCGGGCTGGGGTTTGCCGGCGGCTTCGTTGACCGCGTCGGGAGCTTCAGCGGCCTTTTCTACCGGCGGGAGGGCGCTGGTGTCGGCCGGGCCAACGGCTTTGAGGCCGTAGTTGGGATCGGGCGCTCCCGTGGCTGCCGGAGGTGTAGGCGTCACGCCGGGCGTGAGGACTTCGACGCCGACGGAGTTGCCGCGCGTGCCGGTAGACTCAGCAGGAGCGACAGTCATGTTCGTGGTTCCGCTGCCAGCCCCGCCTTCGCCGGGAGCCGCGACTTCCTGCAACGCCAGCGGAGTGTTCGCAGCCGGCGGAGGAGGGGTTGTGTTGTCGTCGGTAGCAGGCGCGGCTTCGGTCTTGGGAGCGGCATCAGCAGCGGCTGCGGCCGGATTGAACGCCGAGGTAAACACCGAAACCAGGTCTTTGGTGACCTGCGGCGCTACCGTTACGGGCGCGTCGTCGAGCGGCGCTTCACCAGTGCGGGCGGTGGTGACGGTGTCGGGACGGCGCAGCAACAGGACTGCGAGCCGCTTCTGGAAGGTGTAGCGTGCGCGGCTGCCTTCGAGTTCTTCGCTGGCTGCAGCCTGCTCCGGAGTGGGTGTGGGCACGGCGAGGTTCATGGAGACGAGCCGCTCTTTGGCGTCTTCGACATGCTCTGCGGCGGAGTGGTTCAGAACGACTTCGCGATAGGCTGCGGCTGCTTTGCCGTCGTAGTTCTGGAGAATCTTGGCCTTGGCGGCTTCGGGGATGTCGTGGCGGGCACGAACCATGCGGGCTTCGGCGGCGTACCCATCGCCGATGGCGATCAGGACGTCGTCCATGTGGCTGTAGAGAGGATAAGTGTCCGCGACCGTCTGATAGCGGGCGATGCTGGCAGGCCAGTTTTCGTGCGTGGCGTAGAAGGCGCCTAGCTCGGCTTCGCGTTCGGCGAGGACTTCCTGGACTTCGCGAAGCTTCTGGCGGGCGTCCTTGATGAGCGCGGAATCGGGGTACTGCTTCAACATCAGGCGGTAGGCGTCTTCAGCCTTCATGGCCTTCTGGTAGTCGCGGTCGGGGACGTCCATCTGCTTGAAGTAGATGTCGCCAACGCGCATCTGCGCCTCGGCGGCTTCGGGGACGTTGGGGAAGAAGGTGATGAAGTCGTTGTACTCCTGCTCGGCCTGCGTGAGAGCGGCGCTGCCACCTTCGCGATACCAGCTATCGGCGATGGCGAGCTTGGCGCGCATCTGGTACTGAGAGTCAGGGTAGGTGTTCAGGAGCGTCTGGAGATCGAGGCGGGCGACATCGAAGTGACCCTTTTTGGTCTGCTCGATGGCCTTGTCGTAGAGCGCCTTATCGGGCAGGGCGGCATCCTTACCGGCGAGTGAGTTGAGCTTGGCATCCTTCTTCTGCACGCGGCGAGTGTCTTTGGAGGCGATTACGCGGTCCTGCTTGGCCACCTTCTTCTTCTTGACGGGCACATTGCTGATGGCTGCTTCGGCCTGGGCCGGAGGGGGAGTGGCTGCGTCCTGCTGCGCGGCGAGAGGGGGGGCGGGAGCCGGTTGGGCTTCCTGTGCCGCCAGCGGCAGCATCATCATCGCTGCTACTGCAAGACCTGCTGCCTGTGCTGCCCGCTTGCTCGAGAAAAAGCTACGACCGTTCATCCGCATTCTGCCTCAATCCGGCCCGGGCGTTGACGCGCCGAGCCACTCTCTATTCTATGCTTTTTGCCGGAAAATTGGCTCCGAGTCCGGCTAAGCGATGGTGCTGCCGGCCGCCCTTGCCACGGTGAGGAAATCCCGGGCGTTGGCCTCGGCTTTTCCGGGGTGGAAGATGGCCGAACCGGCGACGAGCATGTCCGCTCCTGCTTGGACGACTGAGGCGACCGTGTCGTGAGCGATGCCGCCGTCAACTTCGATGCGGAAGTTGAGGCCGAGTTCGCTGCGCAGACGCGCCAGATGCTTGATGCGGTCGATGGAGCGGGGGAGGAATTTCTGGCCTCCGAAACCCGGGTTAACTGACATGACAAGAACGTGATGCACCATCGGGAGGACTTCGAAAAGCATGTCGACGGGGGTGGCCGGGTTGAGGACTACGGCAGGCTTCATGCCGTGGTCGGCGATGAGCTGGAGAGTGCGGTTCAGGTGGCGGCAGACCTCGACGTGGACGCAGACCATGTCGGCGCCGGCGTCTGCGAAGGCGGGGATGAACTTGTCCGGGTCCTCGATCATGAGGTGGCAGTCGATAGGCGACGTGGTGAGCGGGCGGATCGCTTTGACGACTGGGGGGCCAAAGGTGATGTTGGGGACAAAGTGGCCGTCCATCACATCGACGTGGCAGATCGAGCCGCCGCCAGCTTCAGCGCGGGCGATCTCGTCGGCGAGGTGCGCGAAGTCGGCGGCCAGGATGGAGTAGGCGAGTTCGATCATGAGAGGTTTAGTTTAGCAGCGGAGCCGGGTGATGCCGTGCCATGCGTAGCGGGATAAGAGACGCCTCGCGCCGATGTGGAGACGGCTGTGCTTCAACGTAGAATCCAGAGGAAATTGCAACACAGGTTTCGGTTTACGGAGGAACGATGGTCCGTCTTGCGTTCACGCTGCCCCTCGCCGCTGCGGTACTGATGCTGTCGCCGCAGGAGCATGACCACCCCGCCCCCGAAAAGCTGGGCACCTTGTCTTTCCAGACATCATGCAAACCTGAGGTACAGCGGCATTTTGAGCGCGCGGTCGCTCTGCTGCACTCGTTCAGCTACAAAGCCGCTGATGAGGCGTTTCAGCAGGTGGCGCAGCAGGATCCGGGCTGCGCCATCGCGCATTGGGGTAGCGCGATGACGCACTATCACCAGCTATGGGACCTGCCACCTTCTCCTCGAGATACCGCCGCCGCCGTGCAGGAGTTGGAGCTGGCTGATAAGGCAGACCGAGCGTCTGAGCGCGAACGCGGATTTATCCGTGCGGCTCGGCTGGTGTTTCAGGATGCGGCAACGGTTCCCTACGGCACACGCGCCCTGAATTACAAGGGTGCCATGCGTCAGCTTGCGGCGGCGTATCCGAAGGCTTCCAGTGACCCCGGGACCGATCGTTCCGGCGCGGCAGCAGTTAGGAGAGCTGTTGATTGCGCAAGGTAATGCCGCTGGGGCTGCGAAGGCATTCCAAACCGCGGCTGCGGGTACGCCTGGACGTCGTGGAGTGCAGCAGGGACAGGCCGAGGCTGCGCACGCTCACTGAGCGAGTTGCGAGGCAGTCTCCGGTTCGTTTGGCGGATGTTCAAAGCGCTCCCAGCGTGAGCCGGGTCGTTCACGGGTCGCGTACCAGTTCAACGGGAGATCGTAAAGCTCTTCGAGGCTGGGGTCCTCATCGATGGGATGATGCAGACACGAAAGTACGGGGCCACCGCCTTCGGACATCTTATCGCCAAGGAACTGCCAGTCGCCATTCTCATCGTGGGATACGTAAGTGACGGGCTCCCTCTTCTCGTGAACCGCCTTCGATAAATAGGCGCTGGTGTGAGGCGCGTCGGAAAACTTCCATCTAGACAGGCTGCTCCCGTCATCATGGGAAGCCCAAAAGTCGTATTCAGGTGTGCCATCTTCGATAGACCCTGAGAGTATTGGTTGACGAAAGTACTCGTTGAAGCTGTCGTCTTCATCCTGAAAACGATTTTCGAGGTCTGGGTAGATGAGTTGCAGGACCGGCACGTCTTCACCCTCGTAGAACCAATCGGCCCGCAGCATCACTTGGTGCAACCATTTTGAATCGACGTTGCGAAATTCCACTTCGACTTCGCCAACAATGTCACGGTGTCTGCCTATAGAGAGATCGACTCCCTCTCGCATAAGTGAAACCGAGTGATTAAGAGCCGAATGAGCGGTCTGGCTTGGAAGTCCAACGGTAATAAGCTCGGGTTTCCCGCAGTTGTCGTACACGCCTGTCGTGTACGAAAAGGCCGGACAGAGGTCGTCCGCTGAGATGTGCAAGACCTGACAGCCAGACTCCTCAATTACATCGACAGCTTCGAACACAGCCGGTTTCACGTCGCGGGTTCGCCACATCTTCGTTCGTTCAGTAATGTAGGCGCGAGACTTTTCTTCGATCATTTTGCTTCCTCGACAATATCGCTCGGAACGACGGCTCTGCGGATGCGTGGTCGCTTAGGCAACACCGGAACAACGCGTTCTACGCCTTCACGGCCTTCGTGGATGACCTTGGTTTTGAGATCTTTGAAGGCTTCGCGGTCGACTGGCGGCGCGGCGGTGGGTGGGCCGAGGACAACGCGGGCGGCTCCGTTGAGGATGCGGCGGATGGGCCAGGTGTGGTCGGGATTGGGGAGAAAGACTTCGCCGGTGCGCTGCTTTTCCGGGCGATAGTACCAGCGGCGGAAAAGGGCGAGGTAGTCGCAGCGCTCGGCGGTGTCGGGATCGGCGGAGGTGGTTGCGGCGGTTTCGAGTAAAGCGAGGACGGCGCGGGCGCGGTCTTCGGGGGTGAGGGTGGAGCCCGCCGCCGACAAAGAAGCAGGTCTCTCCACTACGTCCGCAAAGGGCGCGGACTCCGGTCGAGATGACACATCTGTGGAGGGTGCAAGGGTGCCGATGGGTTCATCGAGGGGGATGGGGGCGAGCATCAGGGGCTGCGCGAAGAGGGAGCTGCCCACGGCGGTCTGCTCGCGGACGGCGCGGACGCCGAGGGTGGAGAGGCGCCCCGGGCCGAGGATGCGACCGCGTTCCAGCAGAAAGACTGCCGCTTCTTCGAGCCGCTCGCCGTCAGCGCGGGGGGCGGCTGTCTGCAAGGCAACGGCGCGGAGTTCGGCGACCGGGCGGACGAGTTCGTCTGCCAGCGCGGCGGCGGCCTTCACGCGTTCCCATTGTTTGTGGAGAGCGGCGGCCTGCTCGAAATCCATGGCTTCGCTGGCGGCTTCGCGTTGCTGTGCGACTTGGGTGAGCATCGACTCGCCGCGGGTAGCGAAGAAGGCGCGGACGCCGGCGGCCTCCGCGGCGTAGTCCTCGGCGGTGCAGGCTGCCTTGCAGGGGGCCAGGCATTTTTTCATTTCGCCGTAGGCGCAGCCGGGGTGGTCGGGGTGGACCTGGAGGTCTTCATGACAGCGGCGGAGTTTGAAGAGGTCGAGGACAGCGTCGCAGTAACGCTCGGCTGCGGCGCGCGAGGGGAAAGGACCGAAGGTGTCGGTGAGCGAACGGCGGGAGAGCTTGTTGGTCGCGTAGACGCGCGGGTGATCGTGCTGCATGGTGACACGGAGGAAGTACGGCGCGTGGAGGCGAAGGCGGCGGCGGGCTTCTTCCGGGCCGAAGGCGGCGCGGGTGGCGGCGTAGAGGACGATGGAGGATTCGAAGTCGGAGCCGGTGCGGGTGTACTCGATCCAGCGGACTTTTTCGCGAAGGTTGAGGCGCTTCGAGAGAACTGGGCGGCCCTGCTCGTCGACCGCCTCAGGCGGCGCGAGCAGGCGGCGGAGACGGCGGCGGAGGTCGGCGGTGCGGGTGAGGTAGGGCTCGGAGTTTTCTGCCTCGCCGCGCAGGGCGAAGACGCCCGGAGCGGCGGGAATCGCGCGCAGAATTTCATCGGCGTGAGTTGGGAGGAACTCGATGCGGTTTTGGAACTCGAACGCCATGGTCACAGGGGAAATTGTAGCGGGACGCGTCAACGAGTCGTATACTTCGTGCATGGAACTGACGATCACGCCCGAAATGGAACGTACGATCCAACGTGAAATCGAGCTGGGTCAATTTTCCTCGCCGACTGAAGTGGTGGCTACGGCTCTTGTGCGGCTCCGCGAAGAACGCGATCTTGTGCCGATGTCGCGCGCAGAGCTTGACGTGAAGCTTGAGGAAAGTTTTGCCGCTGCAGACCGCGGTGAAACGATTTCGTCTGAAGAATTCGAGGCTGAGATGGATCGCTGGCGGGCCAACATTCAGTGAGCCGGTACCGGCTGACTACGCCTGCGAAGTTAGACCTGGCGCGGATATTGCACTACCTAGTGGAAAACGCGGGCAGGTCAATTGCATTGAGAACAGAGTCCGACATGCGCGCGGCGTTTCGAAGCGTTTCAAGGAATCCGGGCCTTGGACACCGTCGTGAAGACCTGACTTCACATCGTGTCCTGTTCTTCTTTGTACGTCCTTACTTCATCTACAGAGTCGAAGACGAAGGTCTATTGATCCATGCGGTCGTCCACAGCGCTCGAGATATGAAGACCATTTTGCGACGCAGACCCGTTTAGAGCTTAGCTTCCGGCCACCGTCATGCCTTCGATGCGCACGGTAGGCACCGCGCCCGCGCTGCGGAATTCGAGGTCGTTGCCGATGGCGGAGACGTTGCGGAACATGTCCTTGAGATTGCCGGCGATGGTGATCTGCTCGACGGGGTAGGCGAGTTCGCCGTTCTCGATCCAGAGGCCGCTTGCGCCCTGCGAGTAGTCACCGGTGACGAGGTTTACGCCGAAGCCCATCGTTTGCAGGACGTACAGGCCGTTGGGGACGGCGGCGATGATCTGCTCGGGGGTGCCTGTGCCGGGCTCGAGGAAGAAGTTTCCGCCGCCTATGCCGGGGGCGCCCGCCAGGCCGCGTGACGCCTTGGCGGTTGACTCCATCGCGAGCTTGCGGGCCGTGTAGGTGTTGAGCATCAGGTGCTTGAGGATGCCGCGTTCGATGACGATGGTGCGGCGGGTTTGCAGGCCGTCTCCGTCGAAGGGCGAGGTGCCGAAGCCGCCGACTTTGATGGTGCTGCCGTCGGGCAACGTGTGGTCGAAGACCAGCGTGCCGTCGTCGATCATGGTGATGTTTTCGCCTGCGACCTGCTCGCCGAGCTTGCCCGCAAACATCGAAGCATTGCGGTAGATCGCGTCGCCGTCGGCTGCTGACAGTAGGTTCGCCATGAGGCCGCGTGCGATCTCCGGCGCGAAAACGACCGGGCATTGTTGGGTGGAGACCTGGCGCGCACCGAGGCGGCGAAGCGCTCGTTCGGCAGCCTTGCGGCCCACGTTTTCGGGCGTGTCGAGCAGGCGCGAGGTGCGCGAACTGGAGTACCAGTAGTCGCGCTGCATGGCGCCACTTGCATCCTGCGCGATGGGTGTAACGGAGAAGCCGCAGTAGCTGCGGCGATACTCGCCGGTGAAGCCCCGGGAGTTGACCATGACGCGACGCGAGTTGGATGCGTCGAAATCTGCGCCGCTGGAGTTCTGAATGCGGGAGTCGACAGCCATCGCAGCGGCCTCGCAGCGGCGGGCGATTTCGATGCGCTCGGCGGCGGGAATCTGGTCGACGTCGTCGAAGTAAAGCGCCAGGGATGCGGCGTCGTTGGAGCCGAAGGCTGCGCGTTCAGGCAGACCGGCGAAGGGGTCTGCGCCTGTAACTTTCGCTAACTCGACAGCACCCGAAACGAGTCGGGCAATGCCGTCCGGCGAGAGGTCCGAGGTGGATGTGCTCGCCGTCCGCTGGCCGCCGTCTGCCGCGCAAAAGACGCGCAAACCGAGAGCGCCGGAGCCCGACTCTGTAAGCTGCTCCACCTGGCCGAGACGCACGTTGACGGCAAACTCTTCGCTCTCGAAGCCGACCGCTTCGGCGTCTGTTGCGCCGGAGCGGAGGGCCAGAGCGACTACCTCCTCGGCGAGGAGGTGGAGTTTCGAGGCCGGGGCTGTTTGTGAATGAAACGCCATCTATACGAGCGGTTACTTTACCGGACGGCTGGAGACGCGGAGTTCGAGACCATTCGCGACGGTGAGGACGCGGACCGCGTCGCAGCAATGTTCCGAATCGCTCTTCGATTTGTGCGTAACGTGCGATCCTCCACCTTGCGTGGCGGCCCGTTTGTGCAGCTTGACTTCGCCGTGGCAATGCTTGCAGCGAAACTCGATGTCGCCGTCGATGAGAGCTTCGGCGACGGTTTTGGTCTTCCAGAACGGCTCATACCCGCCGGCGGCTCGGACGCGCCTGCGCTTAACTTCACACTCGTAAATCTTCTCTTCAACGGGAGCAGCTTTGGTGGCCATGGGACTCTTTTCACGAAACGGTTTCGAAGAATGGGAGGAGGGTGTACTCTTTCATTCTACGCCTTGCGCCGGTAATGAGTTTAAACGGTTACCGTCCGGTGCCGCCGACGGTCATTTTATCGAGCTTGACCGTGGGCATGCCGACGCCGACCGGAACGCTTTGGCCGGCTTTACCGCAGGTGCCGACGCCTTCGTCAAGCGCCAGATCGTTGCCCACCATGCTGACGTACTTGAGCGCTTCCGGACCATTACCGACTAACGTTGCGCCCTTGACTGGGGCGGTCACAACGCCGTCTTCGATCAGGTAGGCTTCGCTGGCGGTGAAGACGAATTTGCCGTTGGTAATGTCGACCGAGCCGCCCCCGAAGTTGACCGCGTAGAGGCCACGCTTGACGCTCTTGAGGATGTCGGCGGGATCGTCTTCGCCGGCCAGCATGTAGGTGTTGGTCATGCGCGGCATCGGGATGGCCTGATAGCTTTCGCGGCGGCCCGAACCGGTGTTCGGCATCTTCATCAGGCGCGAGCTTAGTTTGTCGGAGAGATAGGTGCGGAGGATGCCGTTCTCGATCAGCACGGTCTCCTGAGTGGGATTGCCTTCGTCGTCGACGTTGAGCGAACCGCGGCGGCCGGGCATCGTGCCGTTGTCTACGACCGTGACCTTCGAGGACGCGACCTGCTGGCCGAGGAGGCCGGTGAACGCGGAGGTCTTCTTGCGGTTGAAGTCGGCTTCGAGGCCGTGTCCTACAGCTTCGTGCAACAGCACGCCGGGCCAGCCGGGGCCGAGGACGACTTCCATCTCGCCCGCGGGTGCGGGGACGGCTCCGAGTTGCAGGAGCGCCGTACGGGCGGCCTCATTCGCGAAGTGCTCAGGAGATTTTGCGCCATCGAAGAAGTCGAGAGCGACGCGGCCCCCGCCACCTGAGGTTCCGCGGGCGGTGTTGTGCTCGTCCTTCGCGATGACGAGGACGTTGAAGCGGGCGAGCGGCTGGGTGTCGCTGGCGAAGGTGCCGTCCGATGCGGCGATGAGGATGCGGCGAAGCTCGTCGTTGAGCGAGACGCGGACCTGGGTGATGCGAGGATCGAAGGCTCTTGCTGCTTTGTCGGCGCGCTCGATCAACTTGAGTTTGGCGGCGATCGTCGCGTCGTTACTGCTGCCTGCCACCGGGTAGAGCTGCGGGGTGCGGGTCTCGGTAAAGCCCTGGACGCGTTCCGTTTGCGGGCCGCTGGCGATGAGAGCGGCGGTGCGTGCGGCCTTCAACAGGCGCTCGGGGGAGAGGTCGTCGGTGTAAGCAAAGCCGGTGCGTTCGCCATAAAGTACGCGTACACCGCAACCCACGCTCATGCCCTGCGAGGCCGTCTTGACGATGCCTTCGTCCATGCCGAGCGAGGTGGAGGTGACGGCTTCAAAGTAGAGGTCGGCGAACTCTCCGCCTGCTGAAAGGGCTTCTCCGAGGCACCGTTCGAGAAGACGCTCAGTGAGGCCGAGCTTGTCAAAGAAGTAACGCTTGTGATCGAGCGCTTCCGGGGAAGGAAAACGTGGAGCAGAGGCCATCTACCTATTCTAGTCTTATCGTGCTGACGAGTGCCTTCAGCGCTGATCGCGGTCCTCCTTTGACCCCGGCTTTCTGGGTGCGGGCGGGAGTACAGGCGAGTCCGCCCAATAGCTGGTTCGTGAGGTAACGGTAAGGCCCGGACGGTCGTTCACCTGGAGTTTGATGGCGTGCAGCCCGGGGTGTGGAGTGTGGGGCTGAAAGCTGAGGATGTAGCGATTGGGGACGTGGTTGGCGAGAGTGGCGAGGTCACGCGCGAGGCTTCTGGCGTCGTTAAATTTGAAGTATTCGCCGCCCGTGAGGCGGGCGACGGTCTCAGGAATGTTCTTTGCGAGGCCGTCGACTGTGGCGATCGCCATCATTCTTGCAAGCGCCAGTGGAGGCGCCAACTGGCCGAGACAGTCGTATGCACGCGTCGCCTTGTTTGGAACGGGATCTGTGCTGGAAGGGTCTCTGGCCAAGCAGCCTCCCGGCGGATACGGGTCGGGATTGCCAAGGGTGACGCCCCTGGTGAGCGCATCGAGGATGCTGTTGGAGATGTATTGCGGCGTTCCGGGAAGAGCGGGCATATGCGCTTTTCCGTTGACCGGCGCTTCACTCATGCGCTTGGTGGGGAGGTTTTTGCGGCCGTAGGCAGACGCCTCCGCGAAGCCTGTCGAAAACGCCACGCTGTAGATAGCGGTATTGGTATCGGTGATGGCACGTACGGCGTCCGGGAGCGGGAGTTGGCTGCCGCGGTCGTTGGTTTCGCTAAGCAGGAGGATGGCGCGGCGATACAGCGGAGGCTGGTGGCGGAGCAGATCTACGGCGAAGCCGAGGCTGTCGAGGATCGCCGCGCCGTGGTCGGATTGGTCGGTGTCGAAGTCTTCAATCGCAGCGGCTACACGAGTGAAGTTTGATGTGAAGGGTTGGAGGAGGTCCACCTTGCTGTCGAATCCGACCACAGCGATACGGTGCGGCACGGCGCCGACCATGGCTTCGATGAGCGTTGGCAGCGAGTGGAAGCGGTCAGGAGTTGGGTCGTGGTCGTCGGGACGCCAGCCTGCGGAGCGGATTGCGGCGCCGGCCTCGATGACGACGACGAGGGCGAGTGGCTCTCCGGCCCGATCTTCTTCGAGTTTGAGTTTTTGCGGGACCCCATCATCGGTGAGGGTGAAGTCATCCGCAGTGAGCGCATAAACGAGGTCGCCGGATTTTTCGCGAACCAGCGTGGGAAGAAGTACAAGGATGGATTGGGTCGAAAGTGTAGAGGCAGGCGGCACCCCCGCCGCGGGATTTGCGGTTTGAGCGGACGCCGTTCCCGCAACGGCGAGGAGGAGCAACGACCGTGTCATGGCGCGGCGAATCTTCATCGTTTTGATTGAGACGAAGCGGGACGCGTTTTGAGCTGAAATTATTTCGTTCAACGTCCGTGCGAGGGATCGGCGCTGGAGGCTACGTCCATGTCGAGAAATACCTTTGGGAAGCCCGGCGCGTAGCAGTTCCCGTCGGCGGCGTATGTCTTCGCACAGCTCTGCGTGATCTCGGGGCGGCGCGGCGATTGCGCGTACTGCCAGGCGGCGAGATCGGGCTCGCCGGCTTCGCTAAGGGGCTTCGCCTTCAGCGTGCAGCCGGCAGCGGGTGGGCATTGGTCCTGCGCGTCGAAGATGGCGACGTTGTGGAGATGGCCTTTGGCGATCCGGGTGCGGATGTCTTCGACAGTGTCAATGGTGACGCCGGGGTCGTCCTGCACGCGCTGACCGCTGGCGTAGACGCCGGGGCGATAGGCTGAGGCTGCTACAGCTTCAGTCCAGGCGAGCAAGTACGCGGCCTGTGGGGCGGTGAGGCGGCCACCTTCCTCCTGGTCCAGGAAGATGATGCTGTGCGCGGGGAAGCCTTCGCTCTTCGCCGAGGCGATGGCTGCGGCGGCGTCGCTCCGACCGAGGGCTTCGGGAGCGGTGCCCTTTTTCTGAGCGACGAGGATCTCTTTTTCGAGCTTTCCGTTGGCGAGGACGAGGAAGCCCCAGCCCTGCTGTTTCAGCAGCTCGCGCTTACCCTTCCATTGATTGAACATTGCGCCGGGAGGCACGGTCAGCCAGTAGCCGGTAAAAGCGAACGCGCCGTGCATCTGCTTCATGACGTCGTCGCCCGGATACTCGTTGCGGTCGAAACCGACGAAGCTGTGATGGACTGAGGATACGTCGGCGGTAGCAGGTTCACTGTGCATGGCTGCAACCGGCTGCGGTGCCGTGCCCTCGCGGGTACAACCGCAGGCTGGCAACAATCCGACCGCGCAAATCAATAGGGCAAAACGCATCGTTTCCCTCTCCACAGAAGCTACCATCCGGTACCGTCTACAGCGCGACCGTCTACAATTTGTCTCAGAAAGTGCGAGCCGTAGGCCGGCACATCTATCACGGAGGTTTATACGATGCCTGACGCGCACGATCCGCGCTACCCGATCGGCAAATTTGTTGCTCCCGAGGTGATTACTCCCGAGGACCGCCTGGATGCGATGGCCAGCCTCGCCGAGATGCCGGAGCTTCTGCGCGATGCGATCCGCCCGCTTTCGCAGGCACAGATCAATACGCCTTATCGCGACGGCGGGTGGACGGTGCGGCAGGTGGTGCATCATCTGGCCGACTCGCATATGACGGCATTCTTCCGGCTGCGCAAGGCACTGACCGAGGACTGGCCGACGGTGGAGGGCTACAACGAAGCGTCATTCGCCACGCTGCACGACATCGCCGCTCCCGTCGAGTGGTCGCTGGAGCTGGTTGAAGGCGTGCATGCGCGCTGGGTGATGCTGCTGCAGTCGATGACGGAAGAGCAGTGGCACCGCGGGTTCAACCACAGTGAGCGAGGCAGGATGGCGCTGGACGTAGCGACGCTGCTGTACGCGTGGCACTCGCGGCACCACGTCGCACACATCACGCACCTGTGCAGCGTAAGGGGCTGGTAGGTGACGTCGCGGCGCACGCTTTGCGGCAGGATGTTGGCGACGGCGGCGCTGGCCTTCGGGATGCTGCGGGGGCTTGAATTGCATGCGCAGCCGGCAGGGAACTTCCGCGTGCTCGGGCCGGGCGGCGGTGGGGCAATGTTCCATCCCACGATCAGCCCTCATGACCCGCAGACCGCGATGGTGAGCTGCGACATGTCCGGCGTGTACATCACGCACAATGGCGGCCAGAGTTGGCGCTTGATCAACCTGCGTGGTGCAGCCCGCGAGATCGTCTTCGATCCCGTCGACGGGAAGATTATTTACGTCCTCGGAATCGGCTTGTGGCAGAGCGAGGATGGAGGCTCGACGTGGCGTTTGTTGGCGCCGCCGGCGGTCGCGCTGCGCGGCGTTGCGGACGCGTCCGACGAAGGCGACGCCTACCTTCTCAGCCGCGATACCATGGCTCAACGCGATGGCACCGTTGCGCCGCCTACCGCTTTCGCCATCGACCCCGTCGACCACAAACGGCTTTACATGGCGCAGGGGATAGGTCTGTGGAGTTCCAAAGACGCGGGCGTGCATTGGGGTTCGGAAGGAAGTCTGCCGTCGCGCATCGTGCAAATCGCGCTGTTACACAGGCCGGGCGACCACGGTGCGCCAGAGGTCCTGATGGCCGGCGACAAGGGCTTGTGGACGATGCGGGGACAACTTCCCTCCCCGCAGAACAACGCGCGCATGACGAACGAAACGCTGGAAGTGGTCGACGGCAAAGTGCTCGCGCTGGTTGTTGTCGGTGGAACGCTCTATGAGTCGCTGACCGACCTCACGCAGAAGAATGTCGCCCCGTCGTGGAAAGCGCTGACACTTCCCGGTAGTGGCTCAAAGGTGACGACTGCCGTCAGCGGTCACGACGGCCACACCCTGTACGCGTCCTACAGCAAGCTGAAGCTCGATGGGCAGGAGTGGGGCGGCGTTGCAAAGAGCGATGACATGGGCGATCACTGGACGCTGGTGCTGAAGGATGCAGACCGCGGCACGCCGTCGAACTTCAGCGATGGCTGGATTGCGGGTGTCTTCGGAAGCTGGTGGGGAGAGGAGCCGCTGGGGCTCGCTGTCTCCGCGAAAGACCACGCGCTGATCTACGCGACCGACCTTGGGCGCACCATCAAATCCACCGATGGCGGAGCGCACTGGACCGCGGTTTACTCGCACTCTGGTCCCGATGGCGGAGCAGTCAGTAACGGCCTCGATGTGCTGATCAGCTTCGGTGTGTACTTTGATCCGTTCAATGCAAACACGATGTTCGTGCCCTACTCCGATGTGGGGCTGATGCGCAGCGACAATCGTGGGGAGTCGTGGTGGAGTTCGACGGAAGGCGTGCCGCAGCCGTGGCGTGGGACGACGTATGCAATGGCTTTCGACCCCGCGGTGCGCGGCCGCGTGTGGGCTGCTATGGCGCGCACGCACGATCTGCCGCGTGCGCGTATGCTGCGGCACAATGACGGCACGACGTTTCGCGGCGGGGTGTGCGTAAGCTCAGACGGCGGCAGGAGCTGGACAAAATCCAGCGACGGCATGCCGGAAGCCGCGGCGACGCACATTGTGCTCGACCCGAACAGCCCTGCGTCGTCGCGCACACTGTATGTGGCCACGATGGGGCGCGGAGTTTTCAAGTCGGTAGACGGCGGTAAGAACTGGACTGCGAAGAATAATGGCATCACGCAGGCTGGACCGTTTGCATGGCGGCTGAATCTCGCGCCGGACGGCACGCTGTACGCTCTGATCGCCCGGAAGTCGGAGCGGTCGGCGATTGGGAGTATCGACGATGGTGCGCTCTACCGCTCACGTAATGGCGCAGAAAGCTGGGAGCGTGTGCCACTGCCCGAAGGCGTGAACGCACCCAACGGCCTGGCTGTCGACCCGCGTGAGCCTGCGCGAATGTACCTGGCGGCATGGCCACGCGAGATAGGCCAGCATGGCGCAGGTGGAGGCATCTACGGCACGACTGACGGAGGCGCTCACTGGAAGCCACTGTTTACTGGCAATCAACATATTTTCGACGTAACGTTCAATCCGAAAAATCCTTCGGAGCTGTATGCGACGGGCTTTGAGTCGTCGGCGTGGCACTCTACCGACCGCGGCGAGCACTGGCAGCGGATCGCCGGTTATAACTTTCGCGCCGGACACCGCGTGACGCCTGACCCGCTCCACGACGGGATGATCTACATCAACACCTTTGGTGGAGGCGTCTGGTACGGACGTGTAGACGCCAAGCCGGCTGTGGAAGATATCGTGAGCAAAGAAATAGCGCCTTAGGTTTCGGTGTAGTCTTCGGTGGATGGCCCCGCCTGGAGTTTCTTCCGCGGAAATTTCGCAGACACCTGAGCAAATCGCTGCCGCGATTGAAGGTTTTGTCGCGGCTCACGATGAAGCTGCAGTGCTTGAAGATGGCAAGGTCGTCTTCGATCTGCGTACAGCGAAGTACACGCTCTCGACCGAACACAACCGCTGCACACTGCACCTCTGGAGCGAAGAGAAGAATTTCGTGCGGCGTGTGGTTTCGACGGCCAAGCGCGGTGGGTCTCTGCGGCTGGCGACGCAACGATTTGGGCAGACGGGAACCAAGCTGCTGGAGCTGGTTACGACCCGGGAGCGGCGAACACCGAGCACTCGCGAGACCGCTCGCACACGCTATCTGCAGACGCTGGAACGTGTGCTGCTGCGAAGTTTTCCGGACTTCAAAGCGGATGGGTTTCGCACGGCGATGGACCTTGAACGCAGCTTCGGTCCCGCGTATGCGCGCGGCTCGCTGGTGCGCGGAACGCAGGCGTGGGCTGTGATTGCCCTGAATGAAGCAGAGAGCCCATCGACGGTCGACGGCGTTCTGACGCTGGGCGTGCTGTGGCTGCATGACTGTCGAGAACATGCCGGTGGGCGCAGGCTGTACCAGGGATTGAAGCTCATCGTGCCGAAAGGCATGGCGGCAACGACGCTGTCGCGGCTTGGTTGGATGAACGAGAGCGCCGCGCAGTGGGAGCTTTACGAGCTCGACCAGAAGAGCGAAGAACTGGAGCAGCGGGACGCCGCCGACCAGGGGAATCTGCGGACGCGGTTGATTCATCATCCCGATGAGGAAGCAGCGCGGGATCGCTTTGTGACGGCAGTGGCACAGGTGATGCAGCTTGTTCCGGCACATGAGCACGCGCGGGTGGAGCAGCTGTTGCGGAATTCGGCGGAGCTGGCATTTCTGCTGCATGGGTTGGAGTTTGCACGCGCGCGTATCGGCTTCACCGGAAACAGCTTTGCGCCGAAGCTGGAGGTGACCGTCGGCGTCGGGGCGAGCGAGACGCCGTTGACGCCGGAGAACAGCGCGGCGCTTGGCGAAGCGGTGCGGGAGCTGTTTCGGCGGCGGCGCGCCGAGGCTGAGGACAAGACGAAGGACCCGCTGTTTCGTGCGGCGCCGGAACGTTGGCTGGAGTCTGTATTGCGCCGCGATCTAGCTCCGCTGACGCGACATCTTGCGGCTGAGATTCGAACGGCGGGCTCAGGTAAGCGGGAGGCGTTTGCGAATGATCCCGATCCTGACACGATAGGCAATCGGGCTGATCCGCCCGCAGCTTCGCACGAGACAACTGCTGAGAACTCGCGGGTGATTCCGCGTCTTGATCCGAAGCACGTTTACGCCCAGGTTCCGGCGATTGCTGGAGCGAAAGATCGCGGGATGCTCGACCTGCTGGGAGTGACGGCGGACGGGCGGCTCGCCGTGATCGAGCTCAAAGCCGAGGAAGACCTGCACCTCCCGCTGCAGGGTCTCGATTACTGGATTCGGGTGCGCCATCACCATCTGCAATCGGTCGATTTCCGCAGCGGACTGGGCGAGTTTCAACGCCACGGCTACTTTCGCGGCGTCGAGCTCTCGCCGCTGCCGCCGCGGCTTTACCTAGTCGCGCCCGCGCTGCGGATTCATCCTGCGACGGAGATCATCTTGCGATATTTTTCACCGCGAGTGGAGTGGAATCTGCTGGCCCTGGATGAGCGGTGGCGGTCGAAGGTGAGGGTGGTTTGGCGGAAGCAGGGCGGCGTTTGATGTTCCCAGCGTGGGAGCATGTTAGGATTGTCCAGTGAGGGTGATCGCACGCTCGACGCTTTCGGCGTTTGTTGCTAATCGCGTCGCGCCCTCGGACCGGAAAGCTCTCGACGGACAGTTGCGTGCATGGTTTGCCGCCGTGAAGGGTGCGACTTGGAAGAACTCAGCTGAACTCAAATCTCAATACCGGGCCGCCAGCATTCTCTCGTCCGATCGTGTTGTGTTCAACCTGAAAGGCAATCATTATCGTCTGATTGTTGCGGTCGATTATCCGCGGCAGTTTGTGTTCATCAAATGGCTTGGAACGCATGCGGAGTATGACAAGGTCGACGCTAAAACCGTTGAGTACGATGAGGAGCGCTATGAAAATTCGTCCCATTCGTGAGAAGTCGGATCATTCGGCAGCTGTGAAACGCATTGCATTCCTTATGGGTGCGCGGCCGGGTACACCCCAGAGCGATGAACTTGAAGTTCTTGTCACCCTGGTTGA
>CAZZYB010000030.1:0-17164 GCA_964658125.1 uncultured Acetobacteraceae bacterium
CCTCTCGGTCTTCCACGCGGCCCCTCTTCTGGGCCTTGCCGGACATCTCTCAACTCCGACTGCCTTCGCCGTTCGCTTCGTATGCTCCACGTCGCGGCTAAGGGTTGCGAACGATCCCGTGTTCGGCTAGTGAACGGAACGGGTGCCTTTCATATTCGAGCGTATCGACTTGGCATTCCGAGTCAAAGACACTTGATTCTTGGAACCCACGAATTGGGATCCTCGACTGTCTAGTATAGGAATTCCGTCTTGAGTTTCAGGTGTGGCAGCCAGTGGCCTCCGACAGGCTCGCCATAGGTTGATGGGCACGACCCGTTCGACGAGCCGGATGGCGCTGAACTCAAGTTGCAACAACCTACCGTGAGAAGAAGAGCGATGTGAAAGTGGGGATGTGAAAGGGAGCTTCGCGCCCGCGCGGACAAATTGTTCTGCATCGGTGCGAAAGCACCTGGTCTGCGCAGTGCCGTCTAGTATAGGAAGTTTCGGTGAAAACACGGAAAACACCTCGCTTTGCGCATCAAAGAACCCTATGTAGCTCATATGTAATGATTTACACGAAAACGCCATTTGGTAAGTTTATGCACGGATTTGTGCATTTGGGATGCGGAAAACGATGTTTTCCGACGGGGCATTGGTACTTACGGACCAAGACGGGAAAGGCGACGGCATGCGAAAGCCACAACGCGTACGAATACCGCACGATGTGAGGGAACAGGAAAGCGTCGGGCGCTACCTCGAAGTGCAGGTTCGTGATCGCGATAGAGTCGGGCGTCCCTGACGTGCCAGTAGTTGCCCGGCATGAGCTTTCCCACAGTTTTTGGCTCGTCGTCCTCGAGATGAAATCGTGGTGACCAGTCACTATCATATCTTTGTTGTACATCCAGGAAAGAAGGTTAGCTATATGCCTAATCGGAAGAAGAAGAAGACGGGAAAAACTCTATACCCAAGACATTGAAGCAACGCGTGGGAGCTCAAATACTGGACTGAGAGGCGAGATAAGCTGCTGAGATTGCGTGAGAATTTTGGCCACCTCTCTGAGGCCGATATGGAGGCCCTCATCGAGAACTGCAAGATCTGAATGCTCATATCGGGCAGTGGAATGTCACTGTGCTCATCGAGTCGGACGCCAGGGAGCTTGGACTGCCAGTGTCAAAACCCGAGGGGCAGGCTTGATGTGAGAGGGAGCGCGTCGGAGCAACCTCCGCCGGGTGTTGTGCGGAGGGCTTTGAACCTGCTCGCTGCGCTCCTCCATCGAAGAACCCGCAGCAGTTCTCAGCCTCAGCGTCTATTGAGATGAGATAGTGGTAGGCAATGCTTACCGGAGATATTCGTAATCAAGTCGACCGTATTTGGGACACCTTTTGGTGAGGGGGCATCGCTAACCCAGTCGAGGTCATCGAGCAACTCACCTACCTCCTCTTCCTCAAGCGCCTGGACGAGATTCAGACCGCAGCCGAAAACAAGGCCGCTCGCACCGGCAAGCCGCTTGAGCGCCGCGTCTTTCCTGAGGGCAAAGACGCCAAGGGCATCCCCTACGAGCGGTACCGCTGGACGAACTTCAAGAACGACGCCCCCGACGTCATGTACAAGCACATGACCGAGGACATCTTTCCATTCCTCCGCACCATGGGCGGCGACTCCACCTTTGCGCACGCCATGCGTGACGCCCGCTTCACCATCCCCACGCCCGCGCTGCTCGCCAAGGTGGTCGACATGCTCGCGCACGTTCCCATGGAAGACCGCGACACCAAGGGCGACGTCTACGAGTACATGCTCGGCAAGCTGTCGGGATTGGCGGCGCTGGATCAACAACTCCAGCTCGTCGCGGGTATAGAAGCCCTGTACTTGGCGCGGGGGGTAGTGGACGTCGTCCCACATCCAATGCTCATAACCGTTGGTGTAGAAAATGACGGGGCGCTGGGTGAACTTCTTCTCCAGACAGTTGGCATATAGCTCTGCCTGGTGCTGGCCTACGAGGGGGCTGCGGCGGGTGCGCTTGGCTTCGACCACAGCCAACGGAAGACCATTTGCTCCCCATAGAACGTAGTCGACGTAGCCGACGCCCTTGTTGTTGGGCATGCCCTGGACTTCGTACTCGCGGTCCTGCGGCTGGTTGAGCTCCCAGCGTGCCTCTCGTAGCAGCAGGTCGATGAACTCGTCGCGGGTCTGCTCTTCAGAATAGTCGTGGGTGTCCGGGGTAGCTGCATTACGCTGGCGCGCTTCGGATACCTCGGCGCGGAGCTTTGCGAGTTCAGCATCTAGCTCTGTACGGCCCTGAATCAGCTCCTCTAGTTGGATGTCTCTTGAACTTAGCTTTTCTTCCAACTCACGCAGCTTCGCCTTCGTCGCAGGCGATTCGGCAGAGGTACTCGGAAGCAGCATGGCGAGGAACTGCACATTGTCCGCGGGCTTTGCTGCCCGGGCGTAGGTGCGCGCCATCCAGAAGGTGACGTGAAAGAGTTCGCGGACTGTAGTGAGGGCGTTCTCCTGTGTGACCACCCGGCGGTCAGCATGGACAGCCCGGTTGCCGTGCTCGATGATGACGCGGGCTTTCGTTTGTATACCGACACCGGCCACCTGGGCAAAGGTCGGTTCGTGGACCAAGGCGCTTAGGTTCTGCTGGTAGGGAGCATGCAGACGGGTGTCGCTCTTGAAGACCCACTGCATCGCCAACTCGAGCGTGCGTCGGGCGTGGAAGCAGGCGGTCCCAGGGTCAGGGATGGCATACGCTTCGGCTTTCATCGCAGACTCGTAAATCTGCTGCCATTCTCCACGGAGAAACTCAAAGTTGCTCATGACTCAGATGACCCGGAATACGTTCAGATTATTGGCCAGTCCAGTGTAGCCAAACGAGCAGCGCTTATACGTCCTTTCTCGGTAAGGACACGATTCATCCGATCTGTCAGCCAAGCTATGCCGGCTGGAGTTAACTCCACAGCCGCCTGTTGATTGAATGCTCGGCGAGGCTCTGTGTTTCCCTGTCCACTGGTGGCATTCCTCGCTGTTGCAGCGAAGGATTGCGGACCTAAGGCGCTCATCAGTTCTGACAACGGGATTCCGTTAGAGAAAGTACCGTCGATGAATTCAGCGTTGTGAACTCGGATGTACCTAGGCCAATCGACCTTCCAAGGCCGTTTGGCGAGGTCTGCTGGCGATGCTTCATCGATCCCTTCTCTGTAATGCATCCCGATGGCGCGTCCGAAGATCACGATGTCAGTGGGATTCTTGACCAACCTCGCCATGAACATCGCAGCACCATCCTTGACCGCGCGCGGCCTCTTGTTTGCCGGATAGTTGCATGCGAAGTAGCAGCCTGAACGGTCAACCTCGTCGAAGATGGGATGGGAGTGCTCGAAGCGATTACCTGCCGTACCGAAGAACTTCACGAAGCCCTGGTCCGGTAGATCAGTTGGGATGGCAGTTGACTCCAAGTCAGCAGTGAGGCCCAGATCGGCACCCTCGTCTCCCAAGCTGGGGGTAGTCCTGGTCCCTGCTCCTGAGGCCCATGCGGCGGTTACTCTTGCCTCCCACGTGTCGAGTTGTGGGACTGTGAGGTCTGGACCTGCATCAGCCCAAAGCTTTGCGAAATAGTCGTGGCAACTTGCCGCAATGGTGTCGTCCAGAGCATGAAAGCCGAACTCATGGTTCCGCGTTAGGCCTTGCTCTGTCAGGTTGGCGGATGTCACAACGGCATGACCGCTCCCGATCAGATAAACCTTCGCGTGAAGGTTCTTAACTCCCCGAATCCTGCCTCCCGCTTTCAGGAGCAGTCGCAACGCCGGGATGTCGCTCACGCCATCGCGGAAGCAATCAAGGTTGTAGCGGGTGATGATTTCGAGCGGATTGGGCTGCCCGTGGACCAGCAACCTCTTTGCAGACTTCGCCTTGATGAATGGGCAGATGATGCGGACCTGGGATCGGTCGGCGGCCAATGCTTCATCAAGAATCTTGTCCCACCCTGAATTCATCAACCGGAAGTTCATGCTCTGCTCTCCGCTTTCCTGAAGCTTGGCTTAATCTTGTGAATCGCTCTGAAAAGGCCGCGAGAACCTTCTGCCATTGCTCATCATCGAGCATCTGAAGACATTTGACATCATTGAGAACCGCGTACCCGGCAACGTGCAATGCGTCGCGCAGAGCCTTTTCCATTGCCGCGACGAGACGCCAACTTGTTTTGTGTTCTTCCTTCGATGTGGCATGAGGGAAGATAGGCCCGTAGGCGACCATCTCGAATGAGCGGCAAACCGTGGGTTCAATGTCTGTCTTGACCAATTGCCGACGCAGGGCATTCGCGTGCTTATTCGTACCGAGGTGCTGGCTCAACCGGTTGAAGGGAGACTGGACATTCGGGGAAGAACTGTCGCCCGTCATGCCCACATACAACACTGAGTCCCCAGCAGCTGTCGTGACCTCCCAAACGTAGAGCCAGAAGCCGCGCTCAAGCATCTCCCCATTGAAGGACAGGCTCTGGAGTTTGGCGCTCACAGCTCATCCTTTGGCTCTAGCGGACGGAGCCTGCGGACGCACGCCCTGCGGGGATCGGGATAGACGAACGACTCAGCCTTCACCGCGGACCCGAAGACCGAGGACCACTCTGCTTGCAGGGAGCCGAGGTTCCTGGACATATTAGAAGGCTTCCTTAACAGCAAGAACTTCCGAATAATCTACATCCAATAGATAGCCAGAGAAGCTGAAGAAAAGCATCGACACTATGAGGGCGTCCCTGACTTCTAGCTCGCGCAATTTACTCTTTCTCTTCCCAGCATGTCTGATTGCGGGATAGTCGCAACAGAATCCATATAACGCTGACAACGAATTCTTGATCGTCGCATGAGGCCAGCAATTCATCTCTTTCGTTGCCTCTCCCAATGTTCCAGCCGTGACGCCAGGAAACCTTGTCGCTAGACCTTCTGTAAGACAGCAAACCTTGGCGATGCAAGTTTTTATATCTGCCGGGCGAGTTCGAGTCGTGAGATCTTCGAAGGTCTGCTCCACTGCCACCATCAACTCAGCCAAGTCCTCGTCTAGCGCAGCCGCTTCGGACACGCGCTCGACTAGACCACTAAAGACGCCTGGGATGTGCGGTATCAGTTGGAACGGTCGTAGCAAGCGATAACGCAAGTTGTAACGACGAATGAACTGCGAAACGAGCTCAGCGTATAAGTCGGTCAAATCTCCGCTGTCATATTCCTCGATTATGAAGTGAGCCTCTTCGAAGAACCGAATCAGATGCCTTTCGCTGCGGAATGCTTCTGATTTGGTCTCTCTGATGAAATCTTCTGCAAGCTTGCGGTCACTCATTGCCATAAGGGACGGAGCCGCAGGATTAGGGACCTCCATTGCCACGTCGCCGGTAGCTATTGGTGCGGCAGCCGCCGGATCGGGAAGAGCCTTGATGAACTCGCGGATTAGGTCGGGTAAAAGCTCGTCGGGAGCCTCCTCGTTATCACGAAGTGGAATCCAAATGTCGTTCCAGGTGTCGGGCCAAGCGGCGGTGAACGTTCCTAGCATCTAGAGGGCCCCCTCGAATGCCCTAGCTTGAAGGGAGGCGGAGAGGTCATCAATCGAAACAGCTTGGCGCGTCGCAGTTCTTTGCAATCGAAGGATTGTCTCAACTCGTGTGCGGAATTTGGCCTGAAGCTGAATTGGAGGTACTGGTAGAAACAATTGCTCGAATGAGCTCTTCTTGAGGATCGGAAGTGTAGTTGATGCACCACGCTGAATGATCTCTTCCTTCAACTGGTTCAAGGCGACAAAGCCATACAAGTCGTCAATCGCTGGGCCCCACTCTACAACGTTAATCTGTTGATTGAAGGCGGAGTCGCCAGTCAGGAAGCCCATCTTCCCAATCGTAGCGCCAATACAGCAAACGGCTGTCGACCCGGCTCGGGCGGTACGCACCTGCAAGCCCCCTGCAATACTGAGAGTCCGCTTGGCTGGTTGATCTATGAAACCTCTTAAGTCACCAGGAGTGAGAAAGGGGATAGAGCCACCGTACATCCCCTCTAAGTCTCCTGAGGGGGTTCTACCAGTTGAAATCTTGCCCAGAGAGTTCAATGGCATGATTGACCAGTTCTGACGCTCAACCTCTCGTGGATTAAAGTGATCGATGAAAATAGACTGAATGAGGGTATCGACTTGGCCGAGAGCTCGGCGACGCTTGGTGCGTAACGCCTCCGCCTGATCCAGAATCGCCGCGATCCTCCGCTGCTCAGCGAACGGCGGACGGGGAATCGTCAGATTCGCGAGACCTTCCCTCGTGATTTGAGGCTGGGCAGACCCCGATATGACGTCATCGAGATGGCGATGCCGCAGGTAGTGGGCCAGGAACCCTCGATCTATCTCCGGGCTCAGGCTATCAAGCGCCATTGCATTGCCGGTCACATAAGAACATGGGGCGCTTACGTTGATAGTTCCACACGTTGCCCCTCGGCACGTGATGAGAACCGTGGGCTCTTCGTGGTTATATGTTGAATAAAAGCCGATTTGTCCGTTCGCTCCAAAGACCGGGTACCCTTCGGGAAGGAGATCGGGTCCCGAGATCGTTGGCCACTGCTTTGGGCGACAAACGTCAGTGAGTTTCACCATTGGCCAGTTCACCACAGCATCCCTTCCAAGTCCTTCAGCCCCGCTTGGATCTCTTTCTCCAACTCCATCAGTTCGCTCAGAATCCGCTGCGGGGGAACATGTTCCACATCTTCGTAGACCACCTTCTTATAGCGATTCAAACTGAGGTCGTAACCGTTCTCGGCGATCTCGCTCTTGGGCACGCAGAAGCTGTGTGCTGTGCGCGGGCGTTCGCACTCTGTGCCCTTGCGATTGTTCCAGCGGGCGAGCGCATCGGGCAGGTTGTTCTTTGCGGCTTCGTCTGGGGTGAGTGGATCGGCGGGGATGGGGCCGAGCTTCTCAGAGGGGAGGAGCGGCTGGCGTTTGTCGTCGAGGGACCAGCCGTCGGCCTGCATGTCGTAGAACCAGACCTGGTCGGTGCCGCCGGAGTCGGTGCGGGTGAAGAGGAGGATGGCCGTGGCGACGCCGGCGTAGGGGCGGAAGACGCCTGAGGGCAGCGACATTACGCCGTCGAGCTTATGGTCTTCGACGATCATGCGGCGCAGTTCCTTGTGCGCCTTGCTGGAGCCGAAGAGGACGCAGTCCGGGACGATGACCGCGGCGCGGCCGCCGGGTTTGAGCAGGCGGAGGAGGAGCGCGAGGAAGAGGAGTTCGGTCTTCTTGGTCTTGACGACCTGCAGGAGGTCCTTGGCGACGTTGTCGTAGTCCAGCGAGCCGGCGAAGGGAGGATTGGCGAGGATGAGGGTGTACTTTTCGTCCTCGCCGGAGTGGTCCTGCGCGAGGGAGTCGCGGCGCTGGACGTCGGGGTTCTCGACGCCGTGGAGCAGCATGTTCATGCTGCCGATCCGGAGCATGGCGGCGTCGTTCTCGAAGCCGTGGAAGAGATCGCCGTGGAAGTGCTTGAGCAGCTTGGGGTCGGCGAAGAGTTCTTTGTGGTTGGTGCGGAGGTACTCGCCGGTAGCGACGAGGAAGCCGCAGGTGCCGGCGGCCGGGTCGCAGACGACGTCGTTCGGCTTGGGAGCGGTCATTTCAACCATGAGCTGGATGAGGTGGCGCGGCGTACGGAACTGGCCGTTGGTGCCGGAGGTAGCCAGCCTATGGCGCAGCTCGAAATCAAGGCCGCGATCGCAGAACGCTACTATCAGACCCGCGCCATTCGCAAAGTAGCCGAACGCCTGGAGCGCGACAAGCAGCGCCGCGGCCTCCTTGTCATGGCCACCGGCTCAGGCAAGACGCGCACGATCATTGCGCTCTGCGATCTGATGATGCGTGCCGGCTGGGTCAAGCGGGTGCTCTTCCTCGCCGACCGGGTCGCCCTCGTGAAGCAGGCAGTCAACGCATTCAAAATGCATCTGCCCAACACGCCGCCCGTGAACCTGGTAACCGAAAAGAACGACGACGGCCGCGTCTACGTTTCCACCTACCCCACGATGATGAACCTCATCGATGACAAGCGCGACGACGGCACCCGCCGTTTCGGCCCAGGCTACTTCGACCTGATCATCGTCGACGAGGCGCACCGCTCCATCTACCAGAAGTACGGCGCCATCTTCGACTACTTCGACTCCTTCCTCGTGGGCCTCACAGCCACACCCAAGGATGAGGTCGACCGCAACACATATCGCCTCTTCCAACTCGAAGACGGCGTGCCCACGGACGAGTACTCACTCGAGGACGCCATCAAGGATAAGTTCCTCGTACCGCCCCGCCCCATCTCCGTGCCGGTGAAGTTTGTCCGCGAAGGCATTCGCTACAACGAACTCTCAGAGCAGGAAAAAGACCAGTGGGATGCCCTGGAATGGGACGAAGAACGCGACGCCGTTCCAGACGAGGTCCACGCAGCCGCCATCAACAGCTGGCTCTTCAATAAAGACACCGTCGACAAGGTTCTCCAACGCCTGATGATGAAGGGCCAGAAAGATAAAGAGAATGACCTGCCCGGCAAGACCATCGTCTTTGCGAAGAACCACGATCATGCCGAGTTCATCGTCAAGCGTTTCGATGCGAACTATCCTCACCTCGCCGGCAAGTTCGCACGCGTGGTCGACTTCAAAATTGAGTACGTACAGAACCTCATCGAACAGTTCTCCGTCCCAGACAAGATGCCGATGATTGCGGTCTCCGTGGACATGCTCGACACCGGGATCGATATCCCGGAGGTTGTGAATCTGGTCTTCTTCAAGATGGTGCGGTCGAAGACCAAGTTCTGGCAGATGGTCGGTCGCGGCACTCGCCTGCGCCCTGAGCTATGGGGACCCGGCAAGGACAAGAAGTTCTTCACAATCTTCGATTTCTGCCAGAACCTCGAATACTTCAGCCAGGACCCGGGCACCATCGAGGGCTCCGCGGGTGAATCTCTGAACGCAAAGCTCTTCGTAAGCCGAGCCGAGTTGATGACCGCCATCGACGCACTTCGCTCCCGCCAGGACGATCGCGTAAAGAGTGAAGACGATGCACGCCTCCGTGCAGACCTCGCCGACAGACTCCAGGCAGAAGTAGCGGCTATGTCCCTGGAGAACTTCCTCGTTCGCCCTCATCGCCGCTTGGTCGAGCGTTACGCAGCAAGCGAAGCCTGGGCCACCTTGACCGACGATGAACGCATCGAGATCGAGAAGTCCCTCGCCGGCCTGCCATCGGCAATCCCACCCGATAACCTCGAAGCCAAGCAGTTTGACCTGCTGATGCTCCGCATGCAACTCACGCTCCTGCGCGGCGAGCCAGGCTTTGAGACCCTGCGCACCAAGGTCGAAGATATCGCCCGCCTGCTTGAAGAACAGGCCAGCATCCCCGTCGTCGCAGCAAAGCTGCCCCTCATCCAGGAGGTGCAGTCATCGCTCTTCTGGGAAGGCATCGAAGTCCTGAACCTGGAACGCGCCAGAAAGGGCCTGCGGGATCTCGTCCAGTTCATTGAGCGACGCAAACGCGCGATTGTAGTCTCAGACTTCGTCGACGAGATCGGCGACGGATTGATCTTTGATATCGGCGGCCTCTCCGTCGGCGTCGATCTTGAACGCTTCAGAGACAAGGCCCTGCACTTCCTGAAGAAACACGAGAACGACATCGCGCTACACAAGCTCCGATTCAATGAACCGCTTACAGCGGAAGACCTGGTCGGTCTTGAGGCGATCTTCCTAGCGGAGGGAAGCACCCGCGAAGAAATCGAGGAAGCCAAGCGGCAGAGCGATGGCTTGGGTCTCTTCGTCCGCTCCCTTGTGGGACTCGATAGAGAGGCCGCCAAGAATGTCCTCTCAGCCTTCGTGGCAAGGCGGGTTCTATCTCCGACTCAGATCGAGTTCGCCAATTTAATCGTCAACCATCTTGCGTCTCGAGTTGGATAGAACTGGGAAGGCTGTACGAATCTCCATTTACAGACTTACATCCACACGGGGTTGACGGTTTATTTGACGACGATCAAATGGGCGCCCTCATTTCCGCTCTTCGCTCAGTGCGTAGTAACGCTTTAGCCTCTCAGTGAGGCGCGGCTCTATAGCCCAGACAATGATCCCGGTCTGCAGGTCGGTTGATGATGGTGCGTGGAGACCGCAAAGAGCCACCACCCCGGGGATGTGCGCCGCACCTCGCATTTAGCGAGACTTAAGAGGGGCGTACGTTCATGCACTGATCCTGCACACCCGCTTCCAAGCGCAAGGAACCTGGGTAACCACCGTCCACTTCGCTGTTACATAAGGGCCACACGCGCGAGGCGAAATCCTTTTTCACATTCGAGAGACCTGGTAATCCTGCGGGAGCATTTGCCTTCTCCGCCGTTTCGAGCCCCCGGGGGTTAACTCGAAGGGCTGGATTTGACCGATTCTCACGACGGATTGCGATATCAATCCAGGTGAACACTATGCAAATACAAGAAGTCCCCGAAATGACCCAAGCCGAAGAACTCTTAGAGTTCGTAAAGAAGTTAGTGGGCGATTACAACGAAGCTATCCGGAGTTACGACTTCGATGCCCGGTTCTTCCTCGCCGATCTCGTAACGGACGCATGGTTCCTTTACGTGAAATACGAACTCAAGGTACCGCCCGGAGACTGCTGATCCGCTGACCTCATGCGTTCTTGACGATACCACTCACCCAAAGGCGTTCGGAGTCTTTCGGACGCCTTCACTTTTCCATCGAGAAACCTGCATCTAGGCACAATCTCCCGTCACGCAACTCTTACGCTGTCGCATTCAGTCGGCCAAGCAAACTAGTCGATCTACCGGGGCATGTATCACTGGAAGCGAAGATCCTGTTCCTGTCCGGCCTGCCTCTCGCAAGGAGTGCGACCTCCCTGTGCCCTGCGCTGACACAGAATGCCCACAGACCTTTGTAAGGTGCTTGCAATGTTGTAAGGTAAACACCCGGAATCAGACGGAATTGTAAGGGACTGTATAGACTGGACGGCACTACATAGAATCAAGCAAACCACTCATCCTACGGAGCTTTCGCTTATAAATGAGCAGTTTGCGATAAGAACTGGCGGAGAGTGAGGGATTCGAACCCCCGATCGCCTTGCGACGATGTCTGATTTCGAGTCAGGTGCATTCAACCGGGCTCTGCCAACTCTCCTGCACAATCAAGTTTACTTGAAAGTGCCTCCGCGTAAAAGGGTCGCTTGCGTTTTGAGTGGGAATCTGCGGGCGCAGCATGAGCGCTTGGCCTGCCAGCCGTTCGGCTGCGGGTCTCGGCGAAAGGGCGGTTCGATATACTCAGTTGAGTCTGTCAGCAAGTGTAGTTGGGGAAGAAGTTCGTTCGGGAAATGCTCCTGGCAGCCCAACTGCTGAGCGGTGCTGAGGTTTAGCAGCAACAAAAGGTAGATCCAGCTCAAGCCTATCGAGTGGCTGGTGATACCTGCAGGGCCTATAGCTCAATTGGTTAGAGCATCGGACTCATAATCCGCTGGTTCCAGGTTCAAGTCCTGGTGGGCCCACCATATTTCTTCTCTCGTAGTCCTCCTTATAACTTTCTCATAATGAATGACATAGGCAACAAACCCTCTCGTGCCGAGAGGGTTTGTGTGTTCTTGAACAGGTGAGGATCACATGCGCTTCGGATCAGCAGCGAAGTCGATTTCGCGCATATTCATGCCTGTACCCATGCGGTACCCGCCTGAATGAACAACTCAGGGCGAATCATCGAGTCGTCAAGGCAGGTCTTACTCTTTTCTTCGTCGTACTCGCCCGAAGTAACAGCGCTGATTTTCACTACACCAACTTCGCGGTCACGCGGAGGGCGTTCCTCCCATCTGAAGCTCTTTCCGGTCTCGATGTCTGCAAGCAATTGATCCACGGTCGCCCACATCCGGGTCCAGAGCGGTGATGAGAAGCACACGGCATTGATGGAGAGGTCAAACCTCTTGCCGCAAACTGGTACTCGGGACAACCAACGGGCGCTACACGAACCATTATTGAAGAAGTCAGTGCAGATGGGCTGGGTGTCTTCGAGTGCATGCTCGGAGACACCGGCGGCCGTACTCTCTTTGCGTGTGTCGGCCGCCAGATTCCATTGAGGCGGAGCATCTTCGAACAACCGAGCTGCAATTTCGATTACGCCTGACGCTGACCCCGGCGGCTGGATCGCCCTAGCTATCTGACATGCGGCACTCTCATTATCGGTGCTATCGCAAGGGGACAAGTGTTTGAAAGCGACACGAGAATGTCCACTGTCAACCTGTCGCATAGCTTCCCCCGCTTCCTATCATGATCCGGTTCGCACTCGCGATCACTCAGCGAGACCAAGGCCAAAGTATTCGTAGTGCGTCGACAAACAACTGCCAGAGCGTGTTTGTCCTCGTCTCAATTGACTAACGTTAATGATCTACAGCTGCGGACTTCAGTGATTCAACAAGGAAACCGGCGTAACAGAGGAAAGCAATCCATGATGAAATTTCTGATCGCAAGTCTTTTGTTTGCCGCAGCGGTCGGGGAGAGTGTACCGGCCCAAGTGCCTGATTCAAAAATTCCTCATGCCGACTATGCCAATCAGGCTTTGTGGCTTTGCCGTCCTGACCTCAAGGACAACAAATGTAAGGTGGATCTCACCGCCACGGTGATCCCGGGCGATGGGAAGATTTCCATCGAGAAATTTGTTGCGGTAAAAGATCCCAAGATCGATTGTTTCTTTGTCTATCCCACCGTGTCTCTGGATTCCGGATACCAAAGCGACTTCGTTCCGGGGGCGCACGAAGAAATCGACGACATCAGGGATCAGTTCGCGCGTTTCGGCGCGGCCTGCCGTCAGTTCGCACCCATGTACCGTCAAACGACGCTCACAGCGTTGCGCGCGTCTGCCGGTGGTCGGCAGCCTATCGGGGACCGTCCTTTGCCAGGGGTCGGCGGGTACAACGATGTACTTGATGCGTGGAATTACTACATGAACCACGAAAACAAAGGCCGCGGCGTTGTAATCATCGGTCACAGCCAAGGTGCCGCTATGGTGACCCGCCTACTTGCAAACGAAATTGACGGCAAGCCGGTGCAGAGACAATTGGTGTCGGCCTTAGTCATCGGCGGGCAGGTGTTAGTGCCAGACGGCGCCGATGTCGGCGGCACGTTCAAAGCAATCCCGCTCTGCCGCAAGGACAGTCAGATCGGCTGCGTCATAGCCTATTCGACGTACCGCGACATCCATCCGCCGCCTCCGGATGCGCTGTTCGGTAAATCGCGTGACGGGTTGGTGGTCGCGTGCACCAATCCCGCTAACCTGGCCACAGGCAAGGGGGAGCCTAGAAGTTATTTCATGACGAAGGGTTTTCTCAACGACGCTGGTGGCCCCACCCAGCCCGACTGGCTAACCCCGCACCAGGAGATCACCACGCCGTTTGTGACGACGCCGGGTCTGGTCACAACCACCTGTACGCATCAGGGGGACTTCACTTATCTCTCTTTCCATGTGAACGCCGTGCCAAGCGATCCACGGACGGACACCCTGGCTGGAGAGGTCATCCGCGCTACTGGACCCGATTTGCGCTGGGGGCTCCACATTCTGGACATCGATCACTCGATGGGATCGCTTCTCGACATCGTGACAGCGCAAACAAACGCCTACCTCGCATCCGGGGGTAAGTCGAATTAGAGGAGATGGCTGCGCGAATTCTTCCGATCAAAAGTGATAGCCGCCGCCGCAAATCAGCACCTCTCCGGTGACGTAATCTGAAAGCGGGGAACAAAAGAAGAGCACGGCGCCTGCTGCCTCTTCGGGGCTACCAAGGCGGCCAAGCGGGCAGTCGGCGACCATGGCGTCCAGTGTCTCCGGCTTGATACCAATTGGAAGCTCCTTCCCTCCTACACTGACTTCACCCGCAGCCTTGAGCGGTTGCGTCATACGTGTCTCGATGAGACCAAAGCCGACCGCATTCACGTTGATGTTGTACCTGCCCCACTCCTTCGCCAGAGTTTTCGTGAGTCCGATCACTCCAGCTTTGCCAGCCGCGTAACCAGACTGACCGGCATTCCCATCCGTGGCGGAGATGGATGTGATGTTGACGACCTTTCGCATGACGCGGCACCCGCTGCTGATTTCGCTCTTGGCGGTCTCGCGAAGATAGCTGGAAGCAGCGCGCAGAAGACGGAAGGGCGCCATCACGTGAATGTTCAGCATGGCCAGGAACTGCTCGTCCGTCGTCTTCTGGATGACACTGTCCCAGGTAAAGCCGGCGCAGTTCACTACTATGTCGATGGAGCCGAAGGCTGAAAGCGCGGCATCTACGATTTGTTGCGGAACTTCAGGCTGCATCAGATCCCCAGCAAATGGCACCACACGCTCCGCGTGCGGAACCGACGCCTTCATCTCCCGCAATGCACCTTCGTCCAGATCGCACACCAACGCATTCGCGCCCGCAGAAACGAGCCGTTGCACGATCGCTTTGCCGATTCCGCGTCCCCCGCCCGTGACGATGGCGGTTTTGTCGGCCAGTGTGAAGGGTGACTCGAGCTGATCTGCATGTTTTTCCAGCGTCATTGCACGTCTCCTTGTGTGAACTAAAACACGTCGTCGCTGCTGCGTCCTGTGACGAATCGAACCGGATCGAGTGATTCGAAACCGTATGCAGCGGAAAACTTTGCCGAATGAATCGTATTGGTGCACAATGGCACTGCACAGGTTCAATTCGGACATAAGGGTGTTCTCTTAGGACAGGTTCGGAATCATGGAACTACCTCTCTGGAATGAAAAACGGTACGCGCCCTACAAGGTGGCTGCGCTGGTGGAGGTGCTTTCTGAGCAGGGGATTTCGCAGGAAAACAGCCTTTCCGGAACGGGTCTTTCGTCGGAAAGCCTTGCGAACCCCGAAACGCTGACGTCGGTGCGGCAGTACATCACGGTGGTACGGAATGCGCTTCGCCTGTCGAAGACCCACGAAACCCCATTTCTCACCGGTCAGAGGATCCCCTTATCCGCCTATGGGATGTATGGGTTCGCGCTGGTATGCAGCCCCACTATCCGTGAGTACTTTCAGGTGGCAGTGAAGTACCACCGGCTCGCAACACCTCTTCTGTCTGTCACCTGGCGCGAAGACAACGATTACGCCGCCTGGGTTTTCCCGCTGGATGCCGCAGTGACGCATCCCGACTCGCTGTTGCGTTTCCTCATGGAGCAGCAACTAAGTCAAATGGCGACGCACTTGCGAGGCGTCGTCGAAGGCGACGGTTACGGTCCGGTTCGCGCCGCTCTCTCCTATTCCGCTCCTAGCTACACCCGCCTCTACGAGCGGTTTCTGGGCTGTCCTGTGCGCTTCGGCCAGCCTATGTCTGAATTGGTCTATCCGAAAGCTCTCCTTTCCGCGAAGCCGCGGATGGCGCACCGCCTGACGTCGAAACTGCTGCAGGACACATGCGATCGCATCCTCGGTGAGGTGAAGACATCAACCGGCGTATCCGGCGAGGTTTACCAAATTATTGCGTCGACGCCCGGACATTCCCCAAGCATGGGCGATGTCGCGAGGCGGATAGGCACCACGGTGCGAACGCTCAATCGGAAGCTAAGCGCCGAGGAAACTTCGTTCACGCAGATTCTCGATGACGTTCGTTGCAACTTCGCGAGCGAGTACCTCCGCACCACGAAACTGAGTATTGACGATATCGCAGAGCTTGTAGGTTTCAGCGATGCTGCAAATTTTCGTCACGCGTTCCGTAGATGGACCGGAAGCACGCCGGCGCACTATCGAACTTGACCTGCGCGGTTCAAGAAGCGATGTCAGAAAGCGACACGAGAATGTCCGCTGCCCACCTGTCGCATCACGTGTTCCGCGCCCTATCATCGTGCGGTTCCTGAATAGCCCGAGATGACGATGGCCAAAGGCAAACGAAAAATCATTCTGAGCTGTGCCGTGACCGGTTCTGTGCACACACCCACGATGTCGGAGTACTTGCCCAGCACACCGTCGCAGATCGTGGATAGTGCGGTTGAGGCGGCCGAAGCCGGCGCGGCAATAGTCCATCTCCATGCCAGGGAAGAGAACGGCAAACCCACGGGAGATCCTGCCGTCTTCAGCGAGATTTGCTCCGGCGTGGCGCAGCGCACGGACGCGATCATCAACATCACGACCGGTGGTAGCTCCAACATGACGATCGAGGAGCGGCTCGAATACCCACTGCGGGCAAAACCGGAGATGTGTTCACTGAACCTCGGGTCGATGAACTTCTCCATCCATCCGGTAGCCGAGCGGATCAGCGACTGGCGCTACGACTGGGAGAAACCGAAGATCGAAGGAATGAAATCAGCGGTCTTCAAGAACACCTTCGCTGATATCGAATATATTCTTGCCCATCTCGGAGAGAGCGGCACGCGCTTCGAGCTGGAGTGCTACGACGTTGGCCATCTCTACAATCTTGCCCACTTCATTGATCGCAACGTGATCAAGCCACCCATCTTCATCCAGGCAGTTTTCGGAATTCTGGGAGGTCTCGGTCCAGACCCGGAGAACCTATTCGTCATGAGATCGACGGCTGACCGGCTTTTTGGACGGGACAACTATCACCTGTCAGTGCTGGGAGGTGGGCGTCATCAAATGTCTCTGGTCACCATGGGCGCCATCATGGGCGCGAGTGTGCGAGTAGGTCTGGAAGACAACCTGTACATCAGTGCCGGCGTGAAAGCAACAAGTAACGCCGAGCAAGTCCGGAAGATCCGCCGGATTCTGGATGAACTCTCTATCGAAATTGCGACACCGACGGAAGTCAGGGAGTTGTTGCAGCTGAAAGGTCGCGAAAATGTTCACTTCGCCTGATCGCTCACAGCGGCACGTTCTCTTAGGAAAGAAGCTCAATGGGAGATGAATCAAGCATGACGTTCCAAGACCGTCTCTTCCCGCAAAAAGGATTGCGCGTTCTCGTGACTGCCGGCGCCTCAGGTATCGGCGCGCGCATAGCGGGTGCTTTCGCGGAAGCGGGCGCAGAGGTCCACATCTGCGATATCAACGATGAAGCTCTTGCCACATCGCAAAAGTCGAATCCTTCGTTTCAAGTCACCCACGCGGATGTGGCCGATCCAGCTCATGTGGCCGCGCTCTTTGAGCTGCAACAAAGCCGATTTGGCGGCTTGGACGTGCTCGTGAACTGTGCCGGCATCGCGGGCCCGACGGCTGGCTTGGAGAAGATATCGGAAGAAGA
>CAZZYB010000031.1:0-16972 GCA_964658125.1 uncultured Acetobacteraceae bacterium
GACGGTTAGCTATGCTCCTGGTGAATCTTCGCCCAGACATAAGCATGCAGGGAGCGTAGTGGCATATGTTCTCTCAGGAGAAATCCGCTCCCAAAATTCTGCGACTGGTCCCGCGAGGGTCTACAAGACGGGTGAGTGCTTTTTTGAACCACCGGGGAGTGAACACCTTGTAAGTGAAAATGCGAGCAAATCGAAACCCGCGAGCCTGCTGGCCATTTTTGTTGCCGATGACAACGCGACGCTAACGCAACCCGCTCCGTAGAGACGAACTGAAGCCACTCCGTTGATCAATCATAGCGGCCATTGAGAGGTAAACTCGACTCGCATGAAGAAGCTTGGCTTTCTCTCGTTCGGACATTGGACCCCCTCTCCGCAGTCGGCCACGAAGTCGGCTTCTGACGCACTCCTGCAGTCCATCGAGCTCGCTGTTGAAGCCGAGCGCCTTGGGATGGATGGAGCCTACTTCCGGGTTCATCATTATGCGCGGCAGCTGGCATCGCCATTCCCTTTGCTTGCGGCGGTCGGCGCGAAAACGCGAAGCATTGAAATTGGCACTGCTGTAATCGACATGCGATACGAGAATCCTCATTACATGGCGGAAGACGCCGGGGCCGCGGATCTCATCTCGGGTGGTCGGTTACAACTGGGACTGAGCCGTGGATCGCCAGAGCAGGTGATCGATGGTTGGCGCCACTTTGGCTACAGTCCGGAGAAAGGACAGGACGACGCGGACATGGGCCGCCGGCATGTCGAAGCGTTTCTCCAATTGCTCAGTGGCAAAGGCATTGCTGCACCAAACCCACGCCCCATGTTTCCAAATCCGCCAGGACTGCTGCGTCTCGAACCCTATTCTGAGGGTTTGCGGGATCGGATCTGGTGGGGAGCGGCAACCAATGCGACAGCCGTCTGGGCTGCAGAGCTCGGGATGAACCTGCAATCCTCCACGTTAAAGTTCGACGAGACTGGGGAGCCATTGCATATTCAACAAACTGCTCAAATTCGCGCCTTCCGCGCCGCCTGGAAGGAGGCCGGCCACTCTCACAAGCCACGCGTGTCGGTTAGCCGAAGTATTTTTGCATTGATGGACGATCGTGATCGTTCATACTTCGGTGGTGATGGTGAGGGCCACGACAAAGTTGGATTCATCGACGGGAACACGCGAGCGATCTTCGGTCGCAGCTATGCCGCGGAGCCGGATGTCCTAATTGAGCAGCTTCGCAAAGACGAGGCTATCGAGGAGGCCGATACACTGTTGCTGACCATTCCAAACCAGTTGGGTGTTGCTTACAATGTGCATGTCATGGAAGCGATTCTCACTAACATCGCTCCGGCTCTCGGTTGGCGCTAGAGGTTATTTAGTAAACGATGAGTCGCTGGGAGCCTTTTTCACGTTAGTCATCCATGACCGATGAAGGTGACGCTTCCACGGGATGACAGTTGGCGACATTGGTTGTACGCGGTGACAACGCTCCCTGAACTCTCCATCCAAGGGTCTATGATCACGAAACCGGTTAAGCGAACTGACGCTTCTAATCCGCAGGCAAGCGCATGGGTAGTGCTTGCCGCTACCATCCTTGGATCAAGCATGGCATTCATTGATGGAACTGTTGTCAATGTAGCGCTTCCCGCGCTGCAGAACGCTTTGCACGCCTCAATTGCTGAAGTGCAGTGGGTCGTGGAAGCATACGCTTTGATGTTGGCCGCATTGCTCCTTGTGGGTGGTTCACTTGGAGATATACTCGGTCGCCGTAAGGTATACGTCTTTGGTGTGGGTGTCTTCGCAGCTGCCTCGGCATGGTGTGGTGTTGCTCGAAGTATTGACATGCTGATCTGGGCTCGGTCCATCCAGGGCTTAGGAGCCGCTTTCCTGGTTCCGGGAAGTCTCGCACTGATCACAGCCTCATTTCCCGAGGAAACCAGGGGAAAGGCGATTGGCACCTGGTCTGGTTTTTCCGCCATCACCGCCGCCATCGGCCCGATTATCGGCGGTTGGCTGATCGAACATTCCACATGGCGCTGGGTTTTCTTTCTCAATCTTCCGATTGCTCTGGCGGTCATTCTGCTCTCAGCCAAGATCCCGGAGAGCCGCAACGAAAATTCATCCCACCGAATTGATTGGCCCGGAGCTTTTCTGGTGGTACTTGGGTTGGCGGGTGTAACCTATGCACTCATTGAATGGCCGGCATCTGCTCGCCACGGCAGCAACCTCGTTAGTGCTGCCGTGATTATCGGCGTAGTTGCATCGGCAGGGTTTGTCGCCGTGGAGCACCGGTCGAGTAAACCAATGGTCTCGCTCAAGCTGTTTCGCTCGCGAAACTTTGCGGGTGCGAATCTTCTGACTCTCTTTCTATACGCATCCTTGAGTGGATTGATGTTTTTCTTTCCCATGGACCTGATCGAGGTCCAGCACTACACGGCCACTCAGGCTGGTGCGGCGTTCCTTCCTTTTGTCAGCATCATGTTTGGTCTATCCCGCTGGGCGGGCGGCCTGGTCGCACGGTACGGATCACGTACACCGCTTACGATCGGGCCTCTGGTTGCGTCTTGCGGGATTGCGCTCTTCGCCGTTGCGCCGCAGATCGGAAGCTACTGGACGGCAGTTTTCCCGGCAGTCGTGGTGATGGGGCTGGGGATGACGATTAGCGTCGCTCCCTTGACGACGACCGTCATGAACGCTGTCCCTGAGTCAGAGTCTGGGCTTGCCTCAGGAATCAATAATGCAATCTCCCGTTTGGCGGGTCTACTTGCGGTGGCTATCTTCGGCATCGTTCTGATTACGGTCTTCAATCAGACGCTGGACCGAAAACTTGCTCTCTTAACGCTGATGCCCGATGTTCGCGCTGATATCGACGCCATGCGACCGCAGCTCGCATCCACTCGTTATCCGGATCCCGACGTGCAGCGGGCTATCACTGAATCCTTTATCAGTGGCTACCATTTTGTGATCTGGATGGCAACCTGCCTCGCAGCGTTGAGTGGTATCACCGCGTCGCTTTTGATTGAGCCCGGCGCAACTCGCTCTACCAATCGGCTCTAATCCTGAGAAACGTGCATCGCGCCCTCCTCGCCAAGAAAATCGAAACCGTTTTCTATTTCGAGACTTGGTGCGACGCAACACCGGGTTGCACGGGCCAAGTCCAGTTCGTAATCTCCTCCTGGTCTACGCCCTCTGAATACACGTAGCTCAGGTTTTCCGTGATTTGGTTTTGTAGCCATTCCTTCACGTGCGGCGCTGATACTGAAAGGTTCGGCACACGTTCAATGACGTCGAGGCAAAGGCTGAAGCGGTCGATTTCATTAAGAATCGCGAGCTCAAGCGCGGTGTCAATATTGCCTTTCTCCTGATAGCCATGCACATGGAAGTTGTCATGGTTTTTACGCTTGTATGTCAGCTTGTGGATGAGACTTCCATAGCTGTGGAAGTTGAAGATGACAGGCTTATCCGTGGTGAAGAGCGCGTCAAAGTCTAGATCCGAAAGACCGTGGGGATGTTGTGACGCCGGAACTAGTTTGAAGAGGTCCACCACGTTGACAAACCGGATCTTGAGATCGGGTAGCTTTTGTCGAAGAATGGCAATCGCCGCCACCGCCTCCATGGTGACAACGTCACCAGCGGATGCAATCACAACATCCGGCTCAGTCCCGTTGTCGTTGCTAGCCCAGTCCCACACTCCAATACCCTTGGTGCAGTGATCCACTGCCTCCGCCATGTTTAAATATACGAGGTGCGGTTGCTTGTCTGCGACGATTACATTGACGTAATCACGCGAGCGTAGACAATGATCCATCACACTCAGAAGGCAATTGGCATCGGGCGGCAGGTAGATCCGCGTTACGTCGGGACTTTTATTCGTAACGAGTTCCAGGAAGCCAGGATCTTGATGAGTGAACCCATTGTGATCCTGTCTCCACACGAGGGATGAGATGAGCAGATTTATCGAGGGTATGGGCGCTCTCCAACGCAGTTCCTTCTTTGACTTCTCCAGCCACTTGGCATGCTGATTGAACATGGAATCGATGATGTGGATGAACGCTTCGTAAGAGTTCAGAAGGCCGTGCCGTCCACTCAACACGTAGCCCTCGAACCAGCCCTCAAGAGTGTGCTCGCTTAGCATCTCCATTACGCGACCATCGCTAGCAATCTCTGTGCCGTCTGAGTCGTCGGTTTCGATGCGTTCCATCCAAGTCTTCTTTGAGACTTCGTATATCGCTTCGAGCCGATTGGACGCCGTCTCGTCCGGTCCGAAGACTCTGAACGAGCTCATATTGCTTTTCATCACGTCTCGGAGATATACCGCGACGGTCGCGGTGGGAGATCGGCTTAGAGAAGCTGGAGAATCGAGGTGCACAGCGTACTCGCGCATGTCTGGCAGATCGAGTGGCAAAGATAAGGTTCCGCCGTTCGCATGGGGATTTGCGCTAATGCGTCGCTTGCCCTGAGGCGCGAATGCCTTAATCTTTGCAACGGGCCGGCCACGCTCGTCAAATAATTCCTCCGGCCGATAGCTTCTTAGCCAGGCCTCGACGATTGCGAGACTATCAGGGTCAGTGGCGGCATCGAGGACCGGTATCTGATGCGCCCTCCAAGAGTTTTCGATTTTGTGCCCGTGAACAACTTTGGGACCAGTCCATCCCTTTGGAGATCTAAGGACAATCATGGGCCATTCCGGGCGTGTGGCGTTTGCCGCATTGCGACCGTCCGCACGGGCGTCCGCCTGAATGGTACGAATCTCAGCCACGCATTTCTCCATTGCGGAAGCCATTTGTCTATGCATATGGTCGGGTTCATCACCTTCCACGAAGTACGGCTTGTAGCCATAGCCGCGGATAAGTCCCTCTAATTCGCGGTGCGGAATTCGGGAGAGGATTGTTGGACTGGCAATTTTGTAACCGTTGAGATGCAAGATTGGCAGCACTGCGCCGTCTCTTGCGGGGTTCAAGAACTTGTTTGAATGCCACGAAGTTGCGAGTGGCCCGGTTTCAGCTTCGCCATCGCCGACCATAACGGCGACGATCAGATCCGGATTATCAAATGCGGCACCAAAACCATGCGAGAGGCTGTAACCCAGTTCGCCACCCTCATGGATGGAGCCCGGGGTCTCAGGAGTGCAGTGACTTCCAAGACCACCAGGAAACGAAAACATTTGAAACAGACGCAGCATGCCAGCTTCATCTTGGCTTCTATCTGGGTAGATCTCGGAATAGTAACCCTCAAGGTAGCTGTTTGAAATCGTTGCCGGGGCACCGTGGCCAGGTCCAGCGATATACATGACGTTGAGGTCGTACTTCTTGATCAGCCTGTTTAGATGGGCCAGCGTGAACGTCTGTCCGGCGTCAGATCCCCAATGTCCCAGGAGGCGCCGCTTTATGTGTTCAGGTCTCAGCGCCTCGCGCAGAAGCGGGTTTGATCGCAGATACAGCATGGCAGCGGAAAGGTAATTGCAGGCGCGCCAATAGGTATCGACCGCGTCGAGCTCTTCCTCGGTTAGGTTCATTGAGGACTCGACAGTCTCGCTTAAACTAGTCATCTCTATACTCCTCCCAAATCTATCGGCTTCCCATCTAGCCACGGCGGCGTCTGATGTGCGACGGTATCGCCGTGACGCATCAAAGGTTGTGATTCGTTTATCTCGCGGTCGCAAGCAGGAGAGCGGCAGCAAACGCCGTGAATACGGAATAGTCCAGAGGAGCCTTGGGTCCGACCGAGAGAGTCATCTCTACTGCGAATAGCAAGAGCAGTGCAGAGCTCAAATAAGCAGTCGGCCGTGCGAACACACCCAAAACGAGCGTCATCCCAAGTGCGATTTCTGCAACCGTTGCAGCCCAAGCCAAGAAGACCGCTGTTGAGGCGGGTAAGAACCAATTCAGCTTTGCCGTGTACGCGACAAAAGTGGCGAAATCCCCCCACGCGACGTGCGGTCGTCCGGGAGCGCCCCAGTAGCCCAAGCGATCAGCTACCGCTGAAAGAAATGATGCCCCAAGCGATAGCCTGAGAAGCATCCTCGCTGCGTCAGACACGCTTCGTAATGCCCAAGCCGATACGAAGTCGATTCGCGCACTCATTGTGGGTACCTCCGGTCGAATGATGTTGGTCGCCATTCTTTACACATTTTCACTTCAAACACGTTGATGACACACCTGTTTCAGGGCGATCATTTGCTTCGATGCGGCGTGAAGGACGCTGTCAGGCAACTCGATCCATGCCATTCTTACTCTGAAGCGGCACCTCACAGTTGCCGTGATAACGCTGTTCCTTTGTGGCACGAGCACAACGCAGCAGTTCATTGCCGTACGGAATGACGATTCCCAGCAACAAAAGTCCCGCTATGCCTGCTAGATAAGCTCCTGGCAGTCTTTGCTTTTTCATCCGAAGGCCCCAATCTGGCTTGTTTGGCCCGATCCCGCATATCGCTTGAATCTGATCCCAGTGAAGCGCGGAGGTCATTGAAAGCGCCATAAACGGTAGAACTTCAAGGAACGAATGGGTGTGTTGCTCGCTGGGCCTAACATCGCGGTGTCCGCTGGCATACGATACGTCCCAGAACGCGGTGGCCTCGTGGACTAGAAGAGCCGCTGCCATTGATGCCAACACGCCAGCGTCAATCTCTAGAAACAGCCCCATCAGAATTGGAGCTCCAACTTCAGCGAACATTAGCGAATGGATGAGCGATTCATAAACGCCGGCAGTGTGTTCGATGTCGGTTCTCTTGTGCCAGTACCAGTCGAGGAGTCCCGCGGCGGCCCATATAGGCATCAGATAATACAGAAGGTAGCGCGTCAGGGCATGTTCCGGATCTGTGGTCTTCACTGACAAATCCAAAGCCGGCCTGTGCCGATAGCTATTTACTAGGCTTCGTATCTTCGAGATGGGCGCTCTCAGCATAAACTTCTCCGGTGTAGTTTTTGTGATGATTCGATCCGTACGATCTAGGCAATTTCACCGCAGATATCTGAACATCGGAAGCTCCGATATGGGGACGCCACGCCCCATTTGGAGTCAAGAGTGATAAGACCTCTCGTATACGATCAGTGCACCGTCGTAATCCTCCATCTTGTGGGACAGAAGGCATATTTGAGCCGCCGCTAGCCGACATGTACTCCACTAGATCAGTTGCGGGACAGCAGAAGGCATAATGAAACGCGCTGATCTGAGATAAATCAGTTATCAATGAATTGCGATGGGTGCTCACCCTTGAAACACTCCCATGCCCACTCAATGATGGCCTCAACCTTTGCACGTACAACCGGAAGCAAAGCGGCATGTATCCCGAGCCAACTTGTGAAAGCTGGAACACCGGCAAACTCGTGGTGTGATTCGCCAAGTTCAGCGACGGCGGCATCCCTGCCCACCATCGCTAGTATTCCGCGATCTCTGTAGACAAAGGGCGCGGTTTCCGCTCCCTTCAGTTGTGCAAGTATGTTCTTCCCACAATGCTTACCTGCTTGCTTTGCTACTGCGGCAAGTTGCGGTAAGGGATGCCGCTCTTTGGACTCGGCGTTTGCGATATCTCCGATCGCATAGACCGTTTGATGTCTTGGAAGTTTGAGGTCGGGTTCAACGCGCAACCTTCCGCTTGGCTCCCTTTGTGGTTCGGGATATAGTGGCACGCTGCTGGCACGGAGCCCTGCCGCCCAGATCACCATTTTGGCAGCAATTTTCCTTCCATCAGTCAGATAGACTGCATCACTGGTCAACTCCTGCACGCCTGCGCCCAGAAAAAGCGCAACACCACGGCGGCGCAACGCAGAAGCAGCATAGTTCTGAGAGCCTTTTGAAAATGCTCTTAGCACTACAGGGTTACTCTCGATCAAAGTAACAGTGACACGTTTGGAATCGATATGCCTAAACTCCTTCTGGACAACGCGGCTCACTGTGTCTGCGAGTGCTCCAGCAATCTCGACCCCGGTGGGCCCTCCTCCGATAACGACAAGATTCATTTCGCTGGACGCAGCAAACATCCCCCGATCCGCATCTTCGAATGCTCTAAGTACCAGAGAACGTACAGTCTCCGCATCCACCAGTGAATAGAGGGGAAGGGCATACTTTGCGGCACCTGGAGTGTTATAGAAATTCACCTGCGAACCCATCGCCAATACGAGGTAGTCAGCCGTCCATCTATTTCCTTCTGAACTGACTACGGCATGGGCAGCCAGATCCACCGACGTTACATCCGCCATCTGGACGTCAACGTTCGGGAGGTCTCGCAACATATCTCGAAAGGAGAATGCTGCGTTTGAAGGAGAGAGGCTTCCGGTCGCGACTTGGTATAACAGCGGCTGAAACTGCTGATAGTTGTGTTTATCGATCAGCGTTACGGATACATTAGGGTTCTCTGCAAGTTCCAGCGCACATGCTAACCCCGCGAATCCTCCGCCCACAATGAGCACACTTCTGACTACATCGTGATTCGGACCCATTTCGTTTCTCCGGCTCTCGGTGAGTGGCGATGCTTCGATGAAGGTTACGGCAACCGCAGATGCAGAATGTAATGCGCGCATGCTGCGAGCATCAACAGGATGAGGACGGTAATGAAAAGGTACCTGAACACTGCCTTATCGAAGTTCTTATTCTTCAGGGCGTTACCGGGCTGAAGAGGATTTCCCGAATCGTATCGGCGTCTATTGGAGGCCATGGCATCCTCCTTTCATTAGTGTTTGCGCCGAAGCGCTAGTCTTGATTGAATGTAGGAGCAATATCAATCCACCACCAGACCACAAAGCGGTGGCCATCGACGCCTCAAATGAGGGGGGTGTCTCGTATGCTCGACGCAAAAGGCTCTCTTAAGTGCGATGACCGCTGATCCGATGTTCTTGTTTGTCATCCAGGTGGAGACGTCAGGCCTTTACGAACTCCACTTCGAGAGTGATGTTTACCTCGTCTCCAACGAGAACTCCCCCGGCCTCCAGAGCGGCGTTCCAAGTCAGACCGAAATCCTTTCGGCTGATTCGGGTGGTGGCGGAAATGCCAATCCGCATTGCACCCCAGGGGTCCTTTGTGGGTGCGGTCGGCCCCTCAACGTCTAGGACAACCCGGTGGGGAATTCCATGTATCGTCAAGTCGCCCTCAACAGCCACTCTTTCATTGGCCCCTTTTGCAACGTATTTCGATCTGAAGGTGATTGTCGGAAAGTTTTCTACGTCGAGGAAATCAGCACTCTTCACATGTGCGTCCCGCTGTGGATCTCGCGTGTCTAATGAAGCAGCGTCTATGTTCGCTTCAATACATGATTGATTGACATCGGTGTCGCCCAGTTCGAGCTTTCCAGTCAGAACAGTAAATTCTCCCCGAACATTCGAAACCATCATGTGCCTGACCTTGAACTGCACGGTTGAATGCACGGGATCAATGTTCCACGTCGATGTTGCGGAAGGTGAAGTTGCGACAGTTGACATCAGAGTGTTCTCCTCACGTGTTGTGATTGCCTTATTTGTTGCTTAGTTTTCCTTCGCTTGCGCCACGTCGAATTTTCAATGTGTCAAGCCCTTCACGACTCACACTCGTCGGCGCGGTTCCGCGGACGGAAGCACTCTTCTGCGCTGGGACGCAGTTGCCGCCAATAATCATCGCCCCATCGTATTTGGTGCAGTGACCATAGCAAATAGACCTGCAAGAGTACTCCCAAGGCTTCAGGTAGGTTCGACATCCTCAACTCCCGATTCCACTGGTTCACGAATCTTTTGCAAACTCTGAGAGCCTCACGCGAAGACTCTCATCGCAACCATATCGCCTCGGGTCTCTGCCGGAACAGACTCGATTTAGCCAGGGCTTAGTCCCCATTTAGGGGGGCAACCGGGGCAGGACCGATCGTTATACTGGCCCTTCCTCGCAGCGAACGCCAAAGCCTGAGGAAGGACAACCCTAGGCAGTTGCCAAATCGGGTATCCCTAAAGTGCCCCAGGGTGTGGAGGAACTCAATCGCCTTTGGACAGGCCGAATGGAACACGAATGCCAATGGCGGTGACTCTACCTCGAAAAGGGGAATCTCTGTGCCACACAAGCGGCGGGATGCGATAAATTTGAGACGTGGTGACAGCGTGTGAAGAGGACACTTCTTGTCAAAACTCGGTTGTGCCAGTTTGTCCTTCTCGTCGTCGTTTCATGGAGCTGCGAAAGGCGACTTCTTTGTGCCCCCCGGACTCTCACCTCCTATCACCATTCTTCATGGACGTCGGAGGATGGTTTAGGCGCTGTCTTTGATCTGCAACAGGCGCCTGACGGGTATCTCTGGCTTACAACCTCGAAGGGCATTTTTCGCTTCGACGGGGTGCGTTTCGAATCCGTAGATGACGCGACCGGCGGTGCGGTATCGAATGTCGACCTCGATTCGGTCTTCATCTCGCGTTCAGGTGCTTTTTGGTTCAGCACTCGGACGGCAGGCATGTTGAGATGGAAAGACGGTATCGTGAGCACGTTCCCCGATCGCCGTTGCACCCCCTCTCTACGAACCGATGGAGTTGTAGAAGACGCAGATGGATCCCTCTGGATACAGGCGCGATCAGGCTTGGCGCACCTACACGGCAGCGTGTGCGACCAGATCGGGGTCGAAAAGGGTTACACCGGCGGATTTGTTGCAGCTCTCCTGTTCGATCGTTCAGGAACGCTTTGGGTAGAGAGCAAGTCCGGCTCTCTATTGTCCCTCCCCCCGGGACAACACACCTTCCACAAGGTGGCATCGACTCGCAATCTGGATTTCGCGTTTCTCCATGAAGCTCCGGATGGTTCGATCTGGATTGCGGATGACTCCGGGTTGTGGCGCGCCACAGGTCAACATGGAGCAACGTCAGGTTCTTCGACACCGCCGGTCGCGCAGAGCGGAAAAGCGGAATTTGGCAATTTTATTTTCGATTCAGATGGAGTTTTGTGGGGTGGCAATAGGGAAGGGATCTCACGATTCCTAAATGCCAGGGACTGGCCACTTCGCACCCGAATCGACGAGTCACAAGGGGAAACATTCACACCGCAGCAAGGCCTCACGTCCAATGGAATTTGGAAGGTGCTGATTGATCGGGAGCAAAATGTGTGGATTGCGTCAAATGGTGGGTTGGACCGGCTCCGACGCACGCCTTTCACCGCGTTAAATCTTCCGCGTGGCCAAGAGACTCAACTAGGCGTTCTAGGAGGTGAAAGAGGGGACGTATGGATTGGAAGCCGTACTGTACCGTTGACGCATGTCGGAGCACATGGCGAGACCAAGGTGTTCCCTCAAATTCCATTGCTGACCTGCATCCGGAAAGATCGGAACGGCAATATATGGGTTGGAGGGGCTGGTCCGGCTGGTCATTTATGGCGGATTCACAACGACGAACCCTCCGTTGTCCATTATCCAGAAGAGGCAGGTCGCGATGTTTCGGGGCTTGAGTTGGATAAGAACGGAGACCCTTGGCTATTGCTGTTCGGTGGAAACACATACCGTCTTTCGAAGACGGGATGGTCAAATGAAAGTGCGGCGCTCGGGAGAAAGCCGGGCGTCCTTGGGGCAATGACGAGCGACAGATTGGGCAATGTCTGGTTGGCGTTTTCCAACAACCTAGTCCGATGGGATGGCACAGCCTACCGCAGATACTCCTTCCCCGAAGGAAGATTGAACATCTCGGTCATGACCCTGTTTGCAATCGGAGATAGGGTGTGGCTTGGGGGCACTGGCGGAGTCGTTCTGTTTCAAGGCGGTGAGTTTAAGCTGATGCGGTGGATTCAGTCCGACGCTCCTGGTAGGGTTTCTGGCATCGTCGAGACGGCTGATGGTGACCTTTGGATTAACGGATATTCAGGCGTAACCCACGTAAAGGCGAGGGAGATCGAGCGTTGGCAGAGGGATACTTCCTACGCGGTGATGTCGGAACACTTCGAAGCAGTGGATGGATTGCCTGGGCTCTCTGGCGATCGCACCCCCGGCCCCTCACTTGTGGAAACGCCGGAGGGCAGGTTGTGGTTCGCCACAACGAGATCAGTTGCGTGGCTTGAGCCGAAGCTCTTGGAAGTATTGCGGAACCGAGTTCCGCCAACAGTGAAGATCTTGTCCGTAAATGCGGGTGGTAAAAAGTTCGGCGAGATGGCGCTTGTCCGACTGCCAGCTCACTCCGATCATATTCAGATCGACTACACAGCACTCAGCCTTGCGGTTCCAGAGCGTGTCTCATTTCGGTACAAGCTGGATGGGGTAGATAACGAGTCGCAAGAAGTTGGCAATCGACGCCAAGTGTCTTTTGCAAATCTCGGACCAGGAAAATATAAATTTCATGTTACCGCGGCAAACAATGACGGCGTGTGGAGCCCTGTTGGAGCGGAACTCAATATTCTTATTGAGCCTGCCTACTATCAGACGATCTGGTTCCGAACGCTCAGCATCGGGTTATTTCTGTTGGCAGTTTACTTCGCGGTGAGATGGCGCATCCACAGTGTGACTTCGGAATTAAGAACTCGCCTGCTCGAGAGGGTGAGTGAGCGGGAGCGCATTGCGCGAGAACTGCATGACACTCTGCTTCAAAGCCTTTTTGGGTTGATGCTGCAGTTCCAGACTGCAGCCGATCGGCTTCCTCCGAGCGACCCAACACGTCCATCGTTGGACCGTGTGCTCAAGCAGTCAGAGATCGTCATGAACGAAGGAAGGCAGCGAATCAAAGCCCTGCGTGCCGATCATTCACCCGGTATGACACTCACAGACGCTATTGAGAAGTTTGGCTTGGAGTTTGAGCCCTGGAGTCGCACACGTTTTCAGATTGCGATCGATGGAAAGGCTCGTGTCATCCGAGCGGTTATTCAAGAGGAGATATTGCTCATTGCTCGAGAGGCGCTTATGAACGCCTTCACTCACGCGAACGCAACGTCAGTCCAGGTAAACGTGTCATATTCAGGAAGTGGTGTGCGGATCATCGTGTCAGATGACGGTTGTGGAATCGATCCAGTCTACTGCGAGAGTGGGCGACCAGATCATTGGGGCCTTTCCGGGATGAGAGAGAGAGCTGCGAAACTTCATGCGCTGATTAAAGTCGCGCGCCGTGATGTGGGCGGCACTCTTGTCGAACTACGCGTTCCTGCGGCAATCGCGTTCGACTATCCAAGTGTTGGCTGGAGACGGTTTTTCGACAACAGGCCGAAAGTTGGAGCTTAGATCTTCCAAGCCAAATAGGCTGCCTATTTCAGGCCGATGGCGCATGTTGGACAGGTGACGACGATAGGTGTTGGTGGATTTCTGAGACGACCACAGAACCTTCTCCAACCGCCGATGCGACACGCTTGACGGAGCCCGACCGCACGTCTCCAACAGCGAAAATTCCTGGTTGCGAGGTCGCGTGGGGCCTGAGCCCCCCGCAGGACAATCCAGTGCGGATGAAGCCTGACGAATCAGTCTCCACACCATCACCCAACCAGTCCGTATTGGGAATTGCCCCGATCATGACAAACACGCTGCACGCGGCAATCTGTTCTTCCTGCCCTGAACGGCGTTCGCGGAGAGTGATGGTATCCAGTCTTTCGTTTCCATGTAGTCCGGTGATCTCACTGTTTACCCGAAGAACGATGTTGGGAGTGGCCATGATCCGCTGGATGAGATAGTCGGACATGGTGACGCTGAGGCCTGCACCTCGGACAACTAGTTGAACCTCTGCAACCCGCGAAGAGAGGAAAAGAGCTGCCTGGCCTGCAGAGTTGCCCCCGCCGACTACTGCTACTGACCCATGACCACAGAGCCCCGCCTCCACTTCCGTCGCGGCATAATGAATTCCTTCACCCTCGAACCGCCTATAGTTATCGACCGACAATCGGCGGTACCGAGCACCAGTAGCAATCACTACTGTTCTCGAACACAAGCGCCTACCATGCTCAATCACTAAGAGGTGCTTTCCAACTTGTGGTACCAGGCCAACCGCCTTCCTTGAGATTACAAGTCGTGCCCCAAATTTCTGCGCTTGGACGAGCGCCCGATTGGCAAGCTCTTGACCTGAGACTCCAGTCGGAAATCCAAGATAATTCTCGATTCTCGAGCTGGTTCCGGCTTGACCTCCGGGGGCCAAGCCTTCGATCACAATGGTCGACAGCCCTTCAGATGCAGCGTAGACAGCGGTTGCCAGGCCAGCCGGCCCGGCTCCGATGATCGCAACATCGTAGATCTGCGCGGGATTGGATTCGGGTGAAAGGCCAAGAGCATCAGCCAATGAAGTGACTGATGGACTGTGCAGAACTGTGTGGTCTGGACAAATGGCGACAGGAAGCTGTGCAGAGTCCAGGGCGAGGTATTTGACCAGACTCCTCGTTTGCTCATCCTGATCTGCGTAGAGAATCTGATAGGGCATGCCGTTGCGCGAGAGGAACTGTTGCAGCAACAAGACCTCAGCAGACTGGGAACGGCCGATGACAACAACTCCCCCTGTTCCACGTCCTACAAGGTTGATCCTTCTGCTGATCCATGCCAAGAGGATGACTTCTGCGAGCTGCCGCTCGCTGGCGAGGAGTTTCCGGAGCGATTCGCGCGAAACCTTTAGTAGGCGGCAGTGTGTCGTTGTCACGCACGCAACCAAGGAGGATTTGTCTGTGAGGAGGTCGAGCTCGCCCGTGAATTGTCGCTCTGTGATGCGAGCTATCTCTCTCCGTACGCCGGCACTGTCAAAGTCGAAAACAAGCAGCTCTCCCTCAAGAATGACAAGGAAGTCTGGCACTGTCTTGCCTTGACCAAACACTTCGACTCCGGCTTCCATCTTGACCTCGTCTCCAAACAGTGCGGCACGGAGCATCAGTTCGTCGCTAAGAAATGGATGGGCAGGATCGCTATTAGGCTGCTCTGAGTCGTTGGCCTCAATGTTTACGCGTCCCTGAATGAAATGGCCCTCGTTTACACACGCGTCCATGCCGCCCTCCGTCAATTCAGATGAAAAGATAATTGCGTCTAGCGAATGTTCAAGCCCTGATTGGGTCTTTGCAAGAGCCCTCTTTGGGCGCATGACGCTAACAGCCCGAAAGAGCTGTCCGACGACGAACCCTATGAGTCTTTGCAAATATGTCTGCGGCCTCTAAGCTGTGGTGAGTTCGGAGTTGAGCGATAAGGAGGAGACAATGTTCATAGCATTGATCATGGGTATAGTCGCAGGGCTGAGGGCCATCACCCCGCTTGCCGCCGTCAGTTGGGCTGCCCGGCTTGGTATTCTGAATTTGAACGGAACCTGGCTTGCCTTTCTGGGTTACCGATGGACGCCATGGGTGTTCTCATTGCTTGCTTTAGGAGAAATAGTCAACGATAAACTCCCTCAGACGCCGAGCCGAAAAGTTCCTGCGCAGTTCGCAACGCGGGTCATCACCGGCACGTTTGCCGGCCTCGCAATCGGATCCCCTTATGGGTATGGACTTGGCTGTGCCTTGTCGGGTGCGGTCGGCGCGGTCATTGGAACGCTCGTTGGTGCTGCGACGCGCAGCAAACTCGTGAAGCTGATTGGAGGTCGCGATCTACCGATCGCTCTTTTGGAAGACTGCATCGCGGTAGGATGTGCTGTGTTCCTCGTGAGTGTGATGTAATGACACGGCATTTCAATTCGCTTATCGTTGGCGCGGGTCAAGCCGGGATACCACTGGCCGGTCGGCTCTCAAAGGCGGGGTGTTCAGTCGCTCTTATCGAACGAGAGAGATTGGGAGGAACCTGCGTCAACACCGGATGTACACCAACCAAGACGATGATCGCAAGTGCCTATATGGCACGAGCCGTGCAGCGAGCTCATGAGTACGGCGTTGTCGTACCTTGCGATGCACGCGTTGATATCCGCGCCGTGATTACTCGCAAGAACGAGGTCGTTGCGGCGTCTCAGCTGAGTCTGGATCAGTGGGTCAATGGCATGAGAGGATGCAGTCTGATCAAGGGTGACGCTAGATTCAATCGTGAACGAGAAATGTCCGTCAATGGAGAGACGCTGACGGCGGATCGCATATTCCTGAATGTTGGGACGAGACCTACGATTCCCGCCATGCCGGGAATCTCAGAAACTAAGATTTTCACCAGCGACACCATTCTTGAAATTGATGAATTGCCACGACATCTAGTAATCGTCGGTGGCGGTTATGTCGGCCTCGAATTTGGACAGATGTTCCGCCGCTTCGGCAGTCAAATCAGCATCGTTGAGATGGGGCACCGCCTGCTTGCCCATGAGGATCTCGACGTATCAGAGGCGGTAACCGGGGTTCTTGCCGAGGAAGGAATTGATATCCGAACGGGTGCAGAGTGCATTGCGTTCAGTCAAGGGAATAGTTCGCCTATAGTCCACTTTTCCCAGGGCGGAAGGCAGCAGACGATAGATGCTTCACACGTGCTCGTTGCTGTGGGGCGCACGCCAAATACAGACTCTTTGAACCTGGGCAGCGCAAAGATTGATGTTGATGCCCGAGGCTTTATCGTCGTCAACGATCAGCTCGAAACTACGGCGGAGTCCGTATGGGCGCTAGGGGACTGCAATGGAAAGGGCGCATTTACACACACAGCCTACAACGACTACGAGATCGTCTCATCAAACCTGCTCGACGAAAAAGACAGGCGTGTGTGTGAGCGAATTCAGGCGCACGCGCTGTACATTGATCCTCCTCTGGCCCAGATCGGAATGACGGAGGCCCAGGTAAGTGCATCGGGGAAGAAGGCGCTCATGGCTACCAGATCAATGGATCGTGTAGGCCGTGCAGTAGAGAAGGGTGAAAGCAAAGGCTTCATGAAGGTCCTTGTCGACGCGGAGACGAGAACGATTCTGGGAGCCAGCATCCTGGGCGTAGGAGCTGATGAGGCAATCCACGGCATGCTCGACATCATGTACGCTGGCATGCCGTATACCGCGATCACCCAAGCGGTGCATATTCACCCGACAGTCTCGGAGTTGATCCCTACACTTCTTGAGGACCTCAAACCTCTGCAATGAGTCTTGAGGTTTCCTCCGGCGACCCGTGTCCAAAGGTGAGGTGAGCGGCCTCCTTCCTAACAAGCGCTATCGAGCCTATTCCGCAACTGAC
>CAZZYB010000032.1:0-1603 GCA_964658125.1 uncultured Acetobacteraceae bacterium
CGCGAAAGGGCGCGGTTACTACCTGATGCCGGCGTATCCGGTGCTGTTTGCGGCGGGTGCTGTGGCGATCGAGCGCTATACTTCCACGCGCGCGACGTGGCTGCGGGTCGGGCTGAGGACCGCGGTTGTTGCGGGTGTGCTGGTGGGTGTGGCGATGTTGTCGTGGGCTTATCTACCGATGTGGCGCGTGGGGTCTGCGGGTTGGAACTGGCAGATGGCGAACAACAGCGATATGCAGGACGAGGTGGGGTGGCCGGAGTTTGTGGCGCAGGTGGCGGCGGTGCGAGATGCGCTGCCGATGGAGGATCGCGAGAGGCTGGCGGTGCTGGCGAACAACTATGGTGAGGCGGGAGCGCTGGCACTGTATGGGCCGCAGTATGGGTTGCCGGTGCCGATCTCGAGCACGAATACCTTTCACGATCGCGGATATGGACCGTATGAGCCGGAGACCGTGATCGTTACGGGTGATGATCTCGACGATCAGCTGAAGAATTTTGAACGCTGCGTGGTGGCGGCGCAGGTGCACATCCCGTATGGCGTGATAAATGAGGAATCGCGGGATCATCCGGTGATCCTGGTGTGCCACCATCTGCGCCAGCCGTGGCCGGTGGTTTGGAGCAAGTCACAGGAGTTTGGTTAAAACAATGTGCTCTGCGCGGTGGCAGGTCTTGCGGACTCGTGTGCGAGGAGCCAGGTCTTGCGGTGGAGGCCGCCGCCGTAGCCCGTGAGCGAGCCATCAGCTCCGATGACGCGGTGGCAGGGGACGACTACCCCAATGGGGTTGGCGCCGTTGGCCAGCCCCACGGCACGCACCGCTGCGGGATTGCTAATGCGTGCTGCGAGTTTACTGTACGAGATCGTTTCGCCGCAGGGGATGTGGCGGAGTGCAGTCCAGACTTTTTGCTGGAAGGGTGCCGCCGGTCTTTGTAGGCAGATTGTCGATCGCGGAGAGGTCGCCGGCGAAGTAGCTTTCGAGCGCGCGGGTGGCGGCGTTTGGTCTGGTGCTTTCTTCGAGGATGAGGCCCTGCTTGCGGTACTGGCGTTCGAGCAGGAGCCGCATGCGGGGCTCGTGGTCGGACCAGTCGATGACGCGGAGATTCGCGTCGGTGTCGGTGAGGATGAGCATCTGGCCGATGGGCGTTTCGAGGCGGTAAAGGAAGAGGCGGAGAGGTTCAGGCATGGGGTGTCCAGAGGTGTTGAGCGGCGTAGGCTCGCCACGGACGCCAGCGCTCGGCGTAGGCTTCGAGGCAGAGGGCAGTCGTGACGGTGGGGTCGAGGCGGGTCATGCTGCGGAGGAGAGCGATGTCGGTGGAGGGGAAGGCGTCGGTCTCCCGCATGGCGCGGAGGGCGATGTACTGGGCAGTCCATTCGCCGATGCCGGGGATCGCTCGGAGGCGAGCAATCGCGGTGTCGATGGTGGCGTGCTGGTGAAAGAGGGTGGGGTCCGCGGCTACGGCTTCCGCGAGCGATTTGAGTGTGCGTTGGCGCGCGGCCGGCATGCCTAAGCCGATGTCGTGAGTGCGTGCGAGCGCGGTGGCGGTGGGGAAGACGTGGGTCAGCGAGGGGTGGATGGCGTAGGCCGCGGGGACTGGCTTGCCGTTGA
>CAZZYB010000032.1:1613-16599 GCA_964658125.1 uncultured Acetobacteraceae bacterium
GTTGGCAGGCGAGGCGGCGGGCCGCGCTGACGGTGATCTGCTGGCCCAGCACCGCGCGGACGGCTAGCTCGAATCCGTCCCAGCCGCCGGGCGCGCGGAGGCCGGCGCGTTCGGCGATGAGAGGCGCGAGGAGCGGGTCGCGGGAGAGGTGGGCGTCGATGGTGGCGATGTCGGCGCCGAGGTCGAAGACGCGGCGGACGCGGGCGACGATGGCGGGAAGAGCGCGGACTTCGGGGAAGCGGATGGTGACGGAGAGGCTGTTGTGGCGGGGGAGATGCGAGACTTCGATGCTGCCGGTTTTGCCGTCGATCTCGACGGTGCGCGCGTAGGTGTCCTCAGTGATGACTTCGAGGCCTTCGATCGCGCGGGCGCTGAGGAAGGCGAGCATCGCGCCCCAGTCGTAGGGTGCCCGATAGCGGAGGCGCAATGCGACGTGGGCTTCAGGGGAGGAGAATTTGCGCCGGCGGAGGGCGCTGGGTGGGCGCTGGAAGAGGTTGAGGAAGGTTTCGTTGAAGCGGCGGACGCTGCCGAATCCGGCGGCGGAGGCGACCTGCGCCATGGGCATGTGGGTTTCGTGGAGGAGGTGCTTGGCGAAGAGTATGCGGCGGGTTTGAGCGACGGCGATGGGCGACGCTCCTAGGTGCTGGAGGAAGAGGCGGCGGAGTTGGCGTTCGCCGAGGCCGAGGCGTTCGGCGAGCTTTTCTACGGTGGAGTTGTGGCCGTCGAGCGCGCCTTCGTTGATGAGTGCGAGGGCTCGGGAGACGGAGTTCGAGGTGCCGCGCCAGGAGGCGGTGTCGGGCGCGGTTTCCGGGCGGCAGCGGAGGCAGGGGCGGAAGCCGGCTTCTTGCGCAGCGGCTGCGGAGGCGAAGAAGCGGCAGTTTTCGAACTTCACGCCGCGAGCTGGGCAGACGGGCCGACAGTAGATTCCGGTGGTTCGAACGCCGACGTAGATGAGGCCGTCGAAGCGCGGGTCTTTGCTCTTCAAAGCGCCGTAGCAGACCTCAGGGCTGGGTAGGTCCATGGGGTGATTCTCGCACCGCGACGGCCTTCGCAGTAGCGGTTTTCGGACGTGACAAGAGGTAGGCGTTGTAGACCGTTCTAACGCACATCCTGGCTGTTTGCGTGACCGGGTAAAGTAGTCCTATGACATTGCGCCAGATTGCTCCTGCCCTTGTAATGCTTCTTGCCCTTCCTTTGACTGCGCAGCGCCAGCGACCTGCCGATGCTCCTGCGGATACGCCTGCGCCGGGTGCGATTGCGCCGCCCGCCAATACGCCAAAGCCTCCGATGGATCCTGCGACGATGAAGAATCCGTTGCCGGCGGATAAGTCGACCGCGCAGACGATTACGGTGAACGGCAAGACGCTGCACTATACGGCTACCGTTGGGACGATCATGTTGAAGTCTCGCGACGACAAGCCTACCGGCGTGGTGGTGTATACGGCGTACACGGTGGATGGCGGGAAAGAACATCGGCCGGTGACGTTTGCTTTGAATGGCGGGCCGGGGGCTTCGTCGGTTTATTTGAATCTCGGGGCGTTTGGGCCAAAGCATATTGCGTTTGCGAATGAGGGTGATTCGCCCTCAGATCCGGCGACGCTGATGGACAATCCGGGGACATGGTTGGACTTTACGGATCTGGTGTTCATCGATCCGATTGGCACGGGATTCTCGCGGACGCTGGTAGATGAGGCGGAGACGAAAAAGCTGTTCTTCGGAGCCACGCCCGACATCGAGTACCTGTCGCTGGTGGTCTACAAATGGCTCGTCAAGAACGACCGTCTGTTGGATAAAAAGTATCTCGTCGGCGAGAGTTATGGCGGCTATCGCGGGCCGCGAATGACGCACTACTTGCAGTCGCAGCTGGGTGTGGCGATGAATGGGCTGGTGCTGGTGAGCCCTTATTTGAACCCGCAGTTTGGCGATGGGAATCTGTCGCCGATTCCGTGGATGATTACGCTGCCGTCGATTACTGCGGCGCATCTTGAGGCGACCCGGAAGCTGACACCGCAGGCTATGCAGGACGTGATTGCGTATACGCGGGGCGACTATGCGAGTGCGCTGTTGAAGGGCCGGAGCGATGCGGCGGCTACGCAGGCGATGATTGCGCACGTCACCGAGATGACGGGGCTCGATCCGACGTTTGTAAAGTACTCGGGTGGGCGGCTGGAGACGGGGGCATATCTGCGTGAGGTGCATCGTTCGCAGGGGCTGATTGGCAGCGTCTATGATTCCAACGTGACGGCGCCGGACCCGTTTCCCTACGCATCGCAGCAGCAGTCGAACGATCCGATTCTGGAGAGCATTATTGCGCCGACCACGAGCGCGATGGTGGACTTCATTACGCATACCGTGGGTTGGAAGACGGACGATCGCTACTACGCGCTTTCGGGCGATGTGAACCGGCAGTGGGACCGGCAGACGGATTTACGGCTGGGTGCTGTCGCCGATCTGCGGCAGGCGGTGGCCGCTGATCCGAAGCTGCAAGTACTGATCGTGCACGGATGGAACGATCTTTCGTGCGCGTTTATGGGGTCTGTGCTGTCGGTCGACCAGATGCCGGTGATGGGCGATCCGGGGCGGGTGCAGGTGCGGGAGTTTCCGGGCGGGCACATGTTCTACACGCGGCCGGCGAACCAGGCGGGGCTGCATGATCTGGCGCAGAAGATGGTCGCGGCGCATTAGGGGTTAACATGTTGCCATGCGGAATTCGTTCCTAACGATTGCGGCTTTCCTGGCGTGCGCGAGTGTGGCGGCGCAGGTTCCGGCGGCGGAGCGCAAGGGCTTTGCCACGCTCAACGAGGCCGCTCTACGGTCGGAGTTGGCTTACGTTTCATCCGACAAGCTGCTGGGCCGGATGAGTCTGCAACCGGGCGATGAAGAGGCGACGCAGTGGGTCGCCGAGCAATTTCGTAAGGCTGGGCTGAAGCCGGCGGCGACCGATGTGAGCGGGCGGCCGAGCTTCTTGCAGCCGTTCACGTTGGTGGAGTTTCGGGCCGATCGCAAGGCGAGCAGCGTGTCGATGACCCGGGCCGGAAAGAAGACCATGTGGGCGGCTCCGCAGGCTTTTGGAGCGTTCAAACATTCGGTCGATCTCACCGCGCCGGTGGTGTTTGCAGGGTATGGGATTACGGCGCCGGAGCTGGGGTACGACGACTACAGGGGCATCGATGCCAAGGGCAGAGTTGTCCTTGTGTTCGACCATGAACCTCAGGAAGATGACCCAAAGTCGATCTTCAACGGCACCGGTAACACGCGCTACGCGACGACTCGCGTAAAGGTGCTGAATGCGCAGGCGCATGGAGCGGTCGCGGTGGTGGTTGTGGCGGAGCCGAACCGCAAGCACCTGACGAATGCGGAGCGGCACGACAAGATCGGCGGAAGTGCAACGCGGGCTGTGCCGATACCGCTCCAGTCGATTGCGGAGGATGAAGTAAAAATTCCTTCGGTGCTGGTGCTGGATGCGGTGGCAGCGGAGTTGTTGGCAGCGAGTGGCAAGACGGGGAGCGAGTTGCAGGCTGCGATCGATAAAGACCTGTCGCCACAGAGCCGCCTGCTGCCGGACACCACCCTGGCAATCCATTTTCACAATGCCTCCGAGCGGACGGGTGTGACGAACAATGTGGCGGGGCTGCTGGAGGGGAGCGACCCCGCGCTGAAGGCGGAGACGGTGATCATCAGCGGGCACCATGATCACGACGGGTCGGCACCGTGCTCGCCAGTGAAGAACGCCGATGGCACGGCTACTCCTGCGGCCGAGGGATGCACCGACATCTGGCACGGGGCGGACGATAACGGCTCCGGCACGGTAGGTGTGGTCGAACTGGCGAAGGCGTTTGCGGCGAACGGCGTGAGGCCGAAGCGGTCGATTCTTTTTGTGGTGTTCGCGAGTGAAGAGCGAGGGTTGCTGGGGAGCTTCTGGATGGCGGCGCATCCGCTGCGGCCGCTGGCTACAACGCGGGCGATGATCAACTTCGACATGATCGGGCGCGATGAAGCGGCTAGTCCACAGACGGATGGGTTGATCGAGATTCCGAAGGACACGACAAACCGGTTGAACCTCATCGGGGCGCTTTATTCGCCGGGCTTCAATCGTGTGGTGAAGGAAGAGAATGCGCGCGTCGGACTGGTGCTCGACGACCGCTTTGATCATGAGAGTGCGCTGAATGTGTTCTTCCGCAGCGACCAGTTTCCGTTTGTGCTGCACGATGTTCCGGCGTTCTGGTTCTTCACGGGATTTCATCCCGACTATCACCACATCACGGACACGGCGGAGAAAATCGACTATCCGAAGATGAAGAAGATTCTCGAGTTGGCCTATCTTTCGGCCTGGCGGTTTGCGGACGATGCGAAAACGCCGGCATTTGTATCGAGCCCGATGCCAGCAGGAGTGCGCCGCTGATGTTCTGGACAATTCTTCTTGCGGTGTCGACGGGGATGCGGACGATGACGGCGATTGCCGGAATCTGCTGGATGGCCTATCTGGGCTATCTGCCGGTGCAGGGGACGTGGGCGTTCTGGACGGCGAAGCTGGTGTCGGTCATCATATTTACGGTGCTGGCGCTGGGGGAGTATGTCGGCGATACGTTGCCGAGTACGCCTAGCCGCCGTGACTGGCCGCTGGTAACGGCGCGGCTGGGATTTGGCGTATTAGTGTGCGTGATCGTGGCGTCGGTGCTGGAGCAGCCGAAGGCGGGCGGGGTGATCCTCGGCGTCATGGGAGCCTTAATTGGGACGTACGGCGGCTATCGCGTGCGGATGTGGGGAGCGCGGGTCGTGGGGCGTGATCTGCCGGTGGCGATTGCGGAGTCGGCACTGGCAGTCGCGTTTGCGACGGTGGCATTGATTCATGTCTACATGGAAAGCGTCACGTATGCGAATCCAACCTTGTGGCAGCTTCCGCGTTAGGGGCGGAAGGCCAGGACGGTGCGGGGGATTCCCTGGTAGTCATCGATGAAGCGTACCTCGTTCCAGCCGGTGAGGAGTTCGGTGAGGGCATCGCGCTGGCCATACCCGATTTCGAGTGCGAGAAGGCCTTTGGGATTCAAAGCGGCGTGGGCTGCAGGGATGAGACGGCGGTAGACGTCGAGGCCGTCGGGGCCTGCGAAGAGAGCGGTGTGGGGTTCGTGGTTTACAACCTCCGGCTGCATGGTGGCGGCGTCCGAAGCGGGGACGTAGGGCGGGTTGGACATGATCGCGTCGAAGCGGATTTCGGGCGGGAGGAGATCGCAGTGGAGGAACTGGATGCGGTCTTCGCAGCCGTGGGCCTCAGCGTTTTCGCGGGCGATGGCTAGAGCGTCCACGGAGATGTCAGTGGCAATGAAGGTGGCCCCGGCGAGGTGCGTGGCGAGCGCAATGGCGATGGCTCCAGAGCCGGTGCCGACGTCCGCGATGCGGAGCGTGTGTTCGTCGTGGAAGCGGGTGGCCCACAGGAGCACGGCTTCCACGAGGTGCTCGGTTTCGGGGCGCGGGATGAGGACGGCGGGTGCGACCCGGAAGTCGAGACCGTAGAACTCCTGGTGGCCGAGGATGTATTGCAGCGGCTCGTGCGCGGCGCGGCGGGCGACGAGGTTTTCGAAGGCGGTCTGCTGGGCGGCGGTGAGTTCGGCTTCAGGGTGCGCGGCAAGGTGGACGCGGTCGCACTGGAGGATGTGGGCGAGCAGGAGTTCCGCGTCGCGTTTGTCGACGTGTGCGGCGGATTGGGTGGTGGCTTCGTGGAGCGTCATGTCTGTTGGCAAGGATAGAGTGGTCGCGCTTTGCGCGATACCCCAACCTTCCTGAGAGCTCTAAAGGATGGGCCACCCGGTGAGTGAGCCCCTGCTAGCGTTTTTCAAAGATGAGGAAGTAGTCCTGGCCATCGTCTTTGGTGAAGTCGAAACGGCCGACCTGGCGAAACCCGGCGCGCTCGACTTCGGCGCGGACAGTGGCTTCGGTGAGGCCGTGGTCGTCGCCCTTGCCGTTTTTGTCAATGATGCCGAAGCGGGCGTTGTGGCGCATGGCAAGATGGAGCGCGGCGAGCACTGGCTGAGGGTTGGCGATCTCGTGGTAGACCTTCAGCATCAGCACGGCGTCGATGGAGTCGGTTGGGAGTTTGGGGTCCTCGGGTGTGCCGAGGACGGGCTTAATGTTGTCGAGGTTTTCTTTATCGGCACGCTTTTGGATGGACTCGATGTACTGCGGATTAATGTCTTCCGCGTAGACGATGCCCTTGGGGCCGACCTGTTTGGCGGCAAGCACGGAGAACCAGCCTCCACCTGCGCCGATGTCTGCAACGCGGCGGCCCGGCAGGATGTGGAGCAGATCCATGACGCGGTCGATGTGCAGGCGCTCGGCGCGGCCGGGGGTTTCGAAGATGCTGAGGTCGCCGGCGTAGGGCGTGCTGGTGGGGTGCTGTTGCGGAGTCTGCGCGGTGGCGGTGAGTGCGGCGGCGAGCGTGAGGAGGGCGAGAAGACGCATGGTGGTTAGACGCTTTCGGAGGGCCCGCGGTTTGGGCTGTCGGTCATTCGACTGTTTCGTACAGCTCGATCATGCCGTAGACTTTCCTGAACTTGGTGACAGGGATAAGTGTGGCACGGGAGCGGGATTCGGCATCCGACACACTGGTTGAATCTGAACAAGACGGGCGGCGCGAATGCTGGGTACGGGCGGGCGGTTGAAGATCGCAGTGGTGATGTGTTGCCTGATGGCTGGAAGCGCCGGGGCGCAGGGTTCGGCGAAGGACATCGTGAACACGATGCTTGCGCATGAGCGCGACGCCGCGGCGCATAAGGACAACTTTATGTACCTGTCCAACGAGCGCTCCGACCGGACGGGCGGAAAGCTCTGGACCGAGCGGGTCGTGGAGACGCCGTTTGGGCGCGTCCGGTTGCTGATCGCAGAGGATGGGAAAGCGCTCTCGCCGGAACGGGCGCAACAGGAGCGGGCGAGGCTGTCCAATGACGCGGCGCATCCGGGGGATTTTCAAAAGCGCGAACAGGCTCAGAAGGATGACGAGATGCATGCGCGGCAGATGCTCGATCTATTGCCAAAGGGGTTCATCCTGGAGAATCTGAAAGAGCAGGCCGGTGATTGGCGCGTAGATTTTAGGCCCGACCCGAAGTATTCGCCGAGCGGCATTGAGGAGCGGGTCCTGCATGGCATGTCGGGGTGGATGCTGATCAACCAGAAGCAGATGCGGCTGCACCATATTGAGGGCAGGCTGCCGGCGGACGTCAACATCGGGTTTGGCCTGGTGAGCGTGAAATCGGGGAGCAATTTCGAGTCGACCAAGGCGCCGTATGACGAGCAGTGGCGGACGATTCGGGTGATCAGCGATATTCGGGGGAAGGCCGCGCTGTTCAAGGCGATCAGCAGGAACCAGGATGTAGCGAGGGGCGAATTCAAGCGTGTGGACAATAATCTGACGGTGGCTCAGGCGGTGGAAATGCTTAAGGACAGGGATTAGAAGGACAGGGGATAGAGGGTAGAGAGTAGAGAGAGCGGGGCCGATCCCGAGGCCGTGCAACGTTTTTTTGACTATTTTTGGTGGATTTGAAGATTTTGCATTCTGGGGACGTGCGCTTGTCGTATAGGCAAGTGAGCGAGGGAATGCTGATCGACTCCGGACAATTTCGAAGCCTCGTGGAGCAGCACCAGAGCATGGTGTTCTCTATTGCCCTGCGAGTTACGGGCGAGTACGGTGCCGCGGAGGAAGTGGCTCAGGATGTGTTTCTGGAGCTGTATCGCGGTGTTGAGAGGCTGGAAAGCGAGGACCACGTGCGCTTCTGGCTGCGCCGGGTGACGGTGCATCGGGCAACGGATTCGCTGCGGCGTCTGGCTCGGCAACCTGAAGCCCTCGCCGAGGAGTGGATGGAGGAGCAGCACGATTTTGACGGCGCGGCTCCGCAGCTTGGGCCGGCAGTGGAGGCTCGGCTGGAGGATTTGCTGAAGTCGCTGCCGGAGGCGATGCGAGTGGCGGTTGTGTTGCGGTATCAGGAAGAGATGTTGCCGGATGAGATTGCTTTGCTGCTGAAACAGCCAGTGGCGACGGTGAAGAGTAACCTGCAGCGCGGTCTGCAGATGCTGCGGCGCAAGGCGGCGGTAACGATGAAGGAGTATGTGCGATGAGCGGGCCTGAACGGATGAAGGATGTGGATGAGATGGACGAGTTTGAGCGCAGCCTGGCGCGAGCAATGAAGCGTGTGGATGTGCGCGCGGAGACGACGGCGAAGTTTTTTGCGATCGTGGCTGAGGCCGAGCGCGAACACCAGCAGACGGGCCGCATGTGGGCGACGCCGAAGACCGGGGGGAAGCTGCTGTTTATGCCCAAACCAACGTTTCGAAGCTGGATTGGCGGGGCAGTTGCCGCCGTACTGGCTGTCGGAGTGTTTGTCGGAGTGCATGAGCGCCAGGAACGCAGAGCGCAAGTGGCGCGGCAGCAGTTTGATACGGCGATGCGCGTGACCGATCATGCGCTGGACCAGACGCGGGCGCAGTTAGAGCGGGTCGGCTTGAACCTCGACTGATTTTGAATTGAAGGAAAAAGGAGAACGAAGATGAGAAAGATCCGGGCGAGTTTGGCAGTGGCGGCGGCTCTTTGCGCCGTGGTTTATGTGCCGACGATCAAGGCGCAGGCGAATTTTGTCGAGGCAGCGGCTGAAGGGCCGCAGGTGAAGGATGACCTGTTTGCGGGGACCGAGAAGTTCGCCCAGGGCGCGACCGAGGTTACGGACGTGAACCTCGATAAAGACATGCTCAGCATGGTGAGCGGCAAAAACAAGGACAAGGGCAACGCTTCCGAACTTGCGGGCAAGATGGATTTCGTAGTGGTGCATTCGTACACCTACGACAAACCGGGCATGTACCGCATGGAAGACGTCGAAATCTTTCGCAAGAGGCTGAAGGATGGGAGCTGGAATTGCTTCGTCCACGTGAAGGAAAAAGACGGCGCGACCGACGTCTGCATGCGCAATGGCGGCGGCGAAACCAATGAAATGGTGGTGATGACCGCCGAGCCGAAGGAACTGACATTCGTCCATATCAAGGGTCATGGGATTTCGATGAACGACCTCGGGAAATACGGATATAACGGAGACTATGGCGGCGGGCGTCACCACGTTCCGTCGGCTCCGGTACCGCCCATGCCTCCGCGGCCCGCTACGGCGCCTGCCGCTCCGTCGGCTCCGCCACCGCCTGCGGCACCGTCTGTTTAGCTTGTTGGAAGCTTCGAATGCGTCGCCCTTCTAGAATGGAGGGCGATGTCGCTTAAGTTTGAAGTTGCCGCAGTTTCGGAGCAGGGTGGGAGACGCGCGGAACTGACGCTGCCCCACGGTGTGGTGCAGACGCCGGTGTTTATGCCGGTTGGGACGGCGGCAACGGTAAAGGCGGTGCCCCAAGAGACGCTTGAAACCCTAGGGCCGGAGGTCCAGGGCTTAGGGTCCAGTGAGAGCGTAGGGAGTGGGGCGCAGATTATTCTTGCGAACACGTATCACTTGTATCTGCGGCCGGGGCATGAGCTCATTCGGCGGGCCGGGGGCGTGCACCGCTTCATGAGTTGGGATCGGCCAATGCTGACTGATTCGGGTGGCTTCCAGGTGTTTTCGCTCTCGAAGCTGCGGAAGATTTCGCGCGAGGGTGTGGAGTTTCGGTCGCATATCGATGGGTCGAAGCACTTCTTTTCGCCGGAGCACTCGATGGCGGTGCAGATCGCACTGGGCGCCGACGTGATGATGGTCTTCGACGAGTGCGTGGAGACGCCGGCGAGCTGGGAGCGGACGCGCGATTCGATGGGTCTGACGCATGAATGGGCGGCGCGGTCGAAGCAGTATTGGGTGGAGCATCGGGACGAGGTGCCGTGGAGGGCGGAGGGTTCACGGTCCAGCGCGCAGGCTCCAGAAAGCGCTGCGTCTTCTGGGCCCTGGGGCCTGAGCCCTGGACCCTCGCTCCACCAGGCGTTGTTTGGAATCGTGCAGGGTGGAATGTATGGGGACCTGCGTAGGGAGTCCGCTGAGCGGCTGGTCGAGATGGATTTCCCCGGGTATGCGATTGGCGGGCTGGCTGTCGGTGAGCCTCGGGAGGTGACGCGGGAGATGATTGCGCTGACGCTCGAACACCTGCCAAAAGACAAGCCGCGGTATGTGATGGGGGTGGGGTATCCGGATGAGATCGAAGAGTACGCGCGGATGGGCGTCGACATGATGGATTGCGTTCTGCCGACACGGGCGGGGCGGCATGGATTGCTGTTTATCCGCGAAGATCCAGCGGACCGGCGCAGTGCCGTGGTGCGGTTGAACATCAAGAAGCTGAACAATGCGGAAGACCAGGGACCTATCGATGCGGGCTGCGGTTGCAGCGTGTGTAAGCGGTACTCGCGGGCTTATCTGCGGCACTTGTTTGCGAGCGGAGAACCGCTGGGGGCTACGCTGAACTCGATACATAACCTGGCGTTTTATCTGGAAACGATGGAGCGGGTGCGCGGGGATCTTGCGCGCCAAATTTGATTGCGACCCACTCGCGACCGCATACTTCCGACAGCCTGAAGAGAAGGTAATTGGGGGAGCGGCATGGGTAACGAGCAGCAGCGGTTGCAGCAGATTTACGCGGGGTTGAACGACGACGAGCTTTTGAAACTGGCGGCGTCGAAGGACGAGTTGACCGAGGTGGCGCAGCAGGCGGTCGAGGCCGAGATGAGTACGCGCGGGTTGGCTTTGCCGGTGGATGAAGATGAGGCTTACGAGGTGACTCCGAGCGTGAAGGACGCTGACGAGTCGGTCCGCGCTGAAGGCGGGGAGGACGACCGCAGTGAGGCAGAGAAGGACGCGTCCCTCGTCGAGCTGACGACATTCCATATTGCGACGGAGGCGGAGAAGGCGCTGCATGTCCTGGACGATCACGGGATTCCTGTGACCATGGAGCCAGCGATGCGACGATTGACAGAGGATGGGCCACGGATCAAGACGAACTGGCTGACGATTTTTGTTGAGCGAACGCGGCAGGAAGAGGCGAAGAGCGTGCTGCGGAAGGCGATGGGGTTGTTTCCCATGTTGGCGCCGAACGAGTTCGATGAGGAAGAGGGAGAGAGCGATGATGTGCTGTTGCCGGTTGGCTCCTTCGACGTGAAAGCGGATACGGAGATCGCTAGAAGCGCGCTGACGGAGGCGGCCATCTGGTTCACGACCGGAGAAGTTGACGATGACAATGTGACGACCATCCAGGTGAGAGCTGAAGACCTGGACCGCGCGCTGGCAGTCGTGGAAGCGGCATTCGAGGCGGCGGAGTGAAGCTGTTGAGCCTAATGCGCTGCTTGGCTCGTCCAAACTACTGCGAGAGTGTTCGTTGAGGAGTGTAGGCGTGTCGACGATGCGAGTGATTAGACGGTTGGCGATTGGCGGTTGTGTCGCTTTGCTGGGCGTTGCCTCGGCGGGGACGGCGCAACAGGTGCCGCAGCTTACCGTGGCGCAGCAGCCGATTCTGGCGGCCGTCCCGACGGGGTCCGTTACGGGTCGGATTGTTTGCAGCGATACCCAGCGACCCGCGCGGTTTGCGGAGATTATTTTGACTGCCGTGCCCACCGGGACGGACAACGAAGGGCGCGGTCGTGGTGGGCGGGGAGCGACTGCGCGAACCGATCTCGACGGCGTTTTTTTCGCCGGCAATGTTCCTGTCGGCGACTACTACGCGACCGCTTCGGCGACGGGGTACATTTCGCAGCAAGCGCTTTTGATGTCGGCGATGCGGCCGGGGGCGGACCCGCAAGCGGCGCTCGCGAGCCTGCCGGTGGTGCACGTTTCGGCCAGTACGACGGCGACGGTAAACCTCACGCTGGATCGTGGGGCGGTGATTGCTGGGAAACTGCTGTGGGATGACGGGAGTGCGGCTGCCGGGGTGCAGGTGAGTGCGGTGTTGGCGGAGGGCGGTGGTGGGCGACCGGACTTTGGGGGGGCTTTTGGCTTTGGGGGCGGGGGCTTTGGGTCGGCTACGGATGATCGGGGGCAGTTTCGGCTGACGGGGCTGGCTCCGGGGGTGTATCTGGTGCGAGCTACGGTGATTGCGCCGGTTTCGGTCAATTTACCGGCCACCTTCAACCGGAGTGTGGGGATTACGCTGTATGCGCCTGGAAAGGTGCGGAAAGTGGATGCCGCGGCCATCACGCTGGGGGCCGGGGAGGAGCGCGGGGACGTGATTTTCCAGATCGATTTGCGCTCGTTGCACAAGGTTTCGGGGCGAATTAGTGCGGTTTCAGGTGGGGTTTCGATCGGGTCGGGAACCGTGCGGCTGACGGATTCGCAGGACTCGTCGCTGACGCGGATGGGGCAGATTGCTTCCGACGGAAGCTATGTCCTGAGCTACGTTCCGGCGGGGACGTATACGCTGTCCGTGCCGAATGCGGGTCCGGCGGGTGCCGGGTTTGGCGGCCGCGGCGGAGGGCGCGGGCGGGATACTTCGAGTACGCCGGGGGTGAGTTTTCAGCCCTATACGGCGACGCTGACGGTTGCGGATGGTGACGTGGCGGGCGTGAATGTGGAGTTGACGCCGGCGGCGGCGAAGTAGGGGTCGGTTCCACTGCCGAACAGCAGGTCTCTCCACTTCGGTCGAGATGACAGAGTTTGGTTGTCCGGTGGGTTCAGGAATCCCTGATTTTCTTGACAGTTGAGGACTCCTACGCGATGCTTAAGGCTCAGGTGCGATTTGCCTGGGATGGCGGGCGTGTGTCCGGCGCGAATTTTCGCGTGACTGGGTTCGGTTCGCGTCCTCAGGGTGAGTGAAATCTCCCGGACAGTTTGGTTTAGAAGAGCCGGTAAACGGCGGCAGGTTTGTTTCTGCCTGTCCGCAGCGGCGATTGGATGGATAGCGTGAGCGTGTTCGCAATGTTTCTGGATGGGATGCCCGGGTTCGGTTCTCTGGGCGGGTTGCCGTTCATCCTGTTGTTTTTTGTGGCGATGTACTTCCTGCTGTTTGCACCGCAGCAGAAGAAACAGAAGCAGTGGCAGGCAATGCTGGCGCAGGTGAAGTCGGGTGACAAGATCACCACGACGGGCGGCTTGCGCGGAACGGTGATTACGGTCAAGGATGATGTGTTGATTATTCGAGTGGCGCCGGACGGCATTAAGCTGGAAGTCGTCAAAAGCGCGATTGCCGCCGTGACAACGGATGAAGTGGCGAAGACTTAGAAGCAAATGCAGATTCTCTTCGGGAATGACAAAAGGGACGTAGCTTCCCTGCGGTAATGACAAAAGAGACGCAGATTTTTTGCGGGAAACAGAAAGAAATGCAAGAGCTTGAGCCCCGACGGCGATCGCATGTCGCGCGGGATGGAAGGTTTAGGACAACAGGCAGATGGGCAATCTGAAGGGCAAGACATTTTTTATCCTCGCGATTCTGGTGATCTTCATTTATGGGATCTTCTACGGTTGGCAGTTGCCGACCACGAGTCCGGTCAAATCGCTGAAGAACGGAAACATCCACCTGGGGCTCGATCTCAAGGGTGGATCGCACCTGGTGCTCCAGGTGGCGGTTCAGGAAGCCATCAACAGCACCACCGACCGAGACGTCCAGCGTTTGAACGAAGTGCTGGGAGCGACCGGCGGCACCGCTGCCAAGCTTGACCTGGCCCATCCTGAGAAGATCACGGTGACCGGAACGCAGCCGACGCAGGACAGCGCCATCCACGACATCATTACGGGGCAGGATTATGCCGCTTATGACGTCTCCAGCAACCCCGGCGGCGGCTACATCCTGACGATGAAGGAACAGGCGATCCGCGACAAGAAGGAAACCACGCTGCAGAACTCGATCGATACGATCCGGGACCGCATCGATACTCTCGGGACCCTGGAGCCTGTGATCGAGAAGTACGGCCTGGGTGAAAACCAGATTGTGCTCGAGCTTCCGGGCATCGATGACCCTGCGATGGTGCAGAGGATCATCGAAGCGACGCCGAAGCTGTCGATCCACGCGGTGGTGAGCGGACCGTACAACGACGATCAGGAAGCGATGTCGAAGGTTGGAACCGTTCCTCCGGACCAGTTTCTGGCTCGCGGAACCAATGGAGCAGGTGGTCCGGACCTGACGTATCTGTTGCAGCGCGCGTCGGTGGTTGAAGGTACGGACTTCCGCGATGCGCAGCCAGGGCGGGACGAGAATGGCCGTCCGGACATCGGATTTACGCTGACCACCGATGCCGGCAACCGCTTCTACAAGTACACCGACGCCAACAAAGGCACGGGCCAGATGGCCATCGTGCTCGATAACAAGATTCGCGAAGTGGCTACGATCCAGTCGGCGATCAAGGATCAAGGTCGCATTACGGGCGGCTTCTCGCAGGAGCAGGCCGCTGATCTGTCGCACAAGCTGAGGACAGGCTCGCTCCCCGCGTCGATCTCGTACACCGAGACGCGCACTGTTGGGCCGTCGCTTGGTGCGGCGAGCATCCACCAAGGGGTCGTTGCCGCGATCGCCGGTATGGCCGCGGTCATGATCTTCATGCTGGTCTACTACCGTGGGGCGGGTATCAATGCTGACCTGGCGCTGTTCCTGAACCTGGTGATTCTGCTTGGGTTTATGGGCTTTACGCATGCCACGCTGACGCTGCCGGGAATCGCCGGCGTCATCCTGACGATCGGTATGGGTGTCGACTCGAACGTGCTGATTTTCGAGCGTATTCGAGAAGAACTGAGGCTGGGCAAGACTTCGGCTGCGGCCATCCAGGAAGGCTTTAAACATGCCTTCGTCACGATCATCGATACGCACGTTACGACGATCGTGTCGGCGATGATCCTGTTCATCTTCGGCACCGGCCCGGTCAAGGGGTTTGCAACCACCTTGACGTTCGGTCTTCTGGCCAACCTGTTCACCGCCGTCTTCGTTTCGCGGACGATCTTCGATTTCCTATTGAGCAGGCGCGAGCGTACGGCGGAACTTTCGATTTGAGCAGCGATTAGCTTCTAGCAGTTCGTAAAGACCTATCAGGATCAAAATCGTTCGACCGCTCGGTGCCACCCCTGCCGAG
>CAZZYB010000033.1:0-16362 GCA_964658125.1 uncultured Acetobacteraceae bacterium
AAGATCTCTTCACCGTTCTTAATGGCGAAGCGGACGGATAAAGGGAGGGCGTTGCGGGAGGGAACATCCCGCAGAGGAGGGTGGCGGAGGACCGGAACGGGTCGTAGCCAGGGAGGCGCTGCCTCCCTCAGTGGCATTTCTCAGGAGTTCACAGGCTGTTGGAATACCATAGGAAAAGGGAAGGTTAAGGCAAAGATGGCAGATATGGGTACGACAATCCGTGCAGTTCGCCCTATACAACAGTCCTTTCCATTGGCTCTCTTCCCTGTCCCTGCTGCCAACTACGAGTCGAAGGGTGTCGTTTACACAAAACGATGGGTGGTGGAACTGGTTCTTGGGCTGGCGGGGTATACATCCGACAAAAACTTAGTGGATTGCGTTGCAGTGGAGCCGTCGGCCGGCGGTGGTGCTTTTCTCGGCCCCATGATCGAACGGTTGATGGATTGCTGTGACCGGCTTAATCGCCCTGCAAGTGACTGTAGAAAGTCCCTCGTTGCCTACGAGCTGGATGAGGCAAGCGCGCAGCGAGCCCGAGACTTAGCAACCCGAGTTCTCTCTGGCCGTGGAGTGGATGGTCTGACAGCGAAGAGTCTGGCTGACTCCTGGGTTCGCACAGGCGATTACTTGGTCGATTCGATGATGATCGAAGCGGATTACGTCATCGGAAACCCTCCCTATGTCCGACTGGAAGAGATTCCAGAGGAGATGGCACAGTTTTATCGAAGCGCCTTTCCGACCATGCGGGGACGCGCCGATCTTTATATCGGCTTCTTTGAGGCAGCTTTACGTCAACTCAAGAGAGGCGGGACCTGCGCGTTCATCTGTGCTGATCGGTGGATGCGAAACCAATATGGTGCCGAACTCCGGGAGCTAATTACCTCGGCGTTTTCAGTAGACGCCATCGTAGAGATGCACAGCGCCGACGCCTTCGACGATGAAGTCGATGCGTATCCCGCCATTAGTATCTTGAGGCATCGCACTCAGGGGTCGACCGTCGTTGCCCGTCTGGGGCCAGAGGTAGCAGGCTTACCGTCTGACGCACTGGTCCATGCACTTGTCGAGGATGGGTCGAAGCTCAGCCATGCAACGCCAGCGGGACTTCAGACCGCAAGAGTCGAAACTTGGTTTCGTGGGAGCGACCCTTGGCCGTGCCAATCGCCGGAACAGCTTGCCCTCCTGCGCGAGCTTGAAGAGCGGTATTTGCCTCTGGAGGCAAATGCGCGAGTCGGTATCGGTGTGGCGACAGGTAGCGACAAGGTCTTCATCACAAAGGACGCGGGACTTGTGGAGCCGCAACGGCTTTTGAAATTGGCTCTCGCAAGCGATATCCGCAGTGGAACGATGAAGTGGTCTGGCCACTATCTTGTCGATCCGTGGAACTGTGAAGGATTGGTGTCTCTGGCTGGGTATCCGAAGCTCCACACCTATTTTTTGAGGCACGAAGAGGCGCTGAGAGAGCGACACACGGCGCAGAAGAGTCAGAGCTCCTGGTACAAGACAATCGACCGCGTCACACACAGCCTCTCGCAGAAACCAAAGCTCTACATCGCGGACATCAAGGATCAACTCAATCCGGTTCTCGACAGCGGGGAGACATACCCTCACCACAATCTCTATTACGTTGAATCCGATGTATGGAACTTGGAGGTCTTGGGAGGGCTTCTCATCTCCGAGATCGGTCAGTTCTTCGTCGAATCGTATGGAGTCAGGATGCGTGGCGGCTACCTACGCTTTCAGGCCCAATACCTGCGACGAATTCGAGTACCCGCTCCAGATTCCATATCCGAGCAAGATCAAGAGGCGCTGATTCAAGCCTTCCGTAAGCGTGATAGAAACTTGGCAACGCAGACAGCCGTTAAAATCTACGGGATTGAGAAACGAAGGTTGGAGATCGCTCTTGGACATTGAAAAGCGTCTGCAAGAGGCCGTCCAGAGTTATTGGGACGCCCGTGCAAAGAACAAAGAGAAGCAAGTTGAAGGCGGGCGCATTGATGCCGGCACGCGCGGTGAGGTGACGGGTGGTACGCAAATGGGCGCGATGGAGGTGCTGGTCGCCGATATCCTGGCTGAGGCAGGCTTAAAGCGCGCTGATGTGAAGACTCGAACAGCCTTGGAGCTGCCAGGATATTACCGTTCCGAGAAGAAATGGGATCTGATCGTTGTCTCGGATGACCAGCTTGTATTGGCAATGGAGTTCAAGTCGCAAGTTGGGCCGTCCTTCGGGAACAACTTCAACAATCGGTCGGAAGAGGCTATCGGGAGCGCCACAGATATCTGGGTCGCGTATCGCGAAGGTCGATTCGGAAGCGCACCGGCTCCCTTCCTCGGGTACTTCTTTCTCTTAGAGGACTGCGACCGGGTCAAAGCCCCTGTGCGCAATCAAGAGCCCTACTTCAAGGTAGACCCCGCGTTTGAAAAGGCTTCCTACAGCAAGCGTTACGAACTACTCGCTCGAAGGCTGGTGCTGGAACGTGTTTATAGCGCTGCTTGTTTGCTGATGGCAACAAACGCATCTCCCACGCAAATCACGCAACCGGCGGAAGACCTCAACTTTCAGCGTTTCGTTGCGGCTCTCAAGGGGCATGTGCTGACGTTCCTAGAAAGTCAGTCCAAGTAAGGAACATGATCGCCTTACACGGGCGATGACATTGCCCAGGCTGAGATCCGGTCAATTATTGATGATCCAAGAAGCAACCGCTGCGCCACCACGCAAAACGTAATCAAGGCTGAAAGCCATTAAGTCACTGAGATGGTCGTCGATTTGGGCTTTCGAGATACCTGGCTGAACGCCATATACAGCAAACTGCAAAAGATTAGCCGGCGTCTCCATAAGCAGCGTTATCGTTTCGGCCAGATTACCGATAAGGAAACTCGAAGGACGAACATGTCTTCCGGGATTCACCCTATGTTCAATATGGTTCGCAAGGATTTGAGCATCACAATAGGCAACGGATTTGAGAATCTGACAGGTGACTTCATATACATCGTTAACTCGTCCACCGCTAGGTTCGCCCCCAGCACCTTTGCAGTGGTACAGAGATATCTTCAAACCATCTCCGTCTACCCTTGTAAGGGCGATGAAATCCGCAGCCTCGCCACTGCGGTGGTCATAGATCAACGCCACTATGGCAGCTTGTTGCTGGAGCCTATTGGAAAGAAATTGGTGAACTGTGGCACGATCTCCAGAAGCAGCTATGTCAAATTCCACATTGATCGCGCAATCCGACCAATCAATGGCCTCTGAATCGGAGTCGGCAAGCCGAGTGGCGACTGTTCTCGGTGGAGGATTGGAATTCATGCCTTGGAAGGAAGACTTGTCAGCCCCAAAGAAAGCCGGCGGGTTCAGCGATAGCCAAGTTGGCATATCGATCCAATCATCGTGATGGGACATGACTTCACATTCCCACCCGGCGCCGTCCGCGCGAATCAACTGACCGCCTGCGAGCGAGAAAATAAACGGCAGACGATCTGCCCCGCTTTCTATACAGAATGAGAGTTCCTGTTTATGAACTACGAAGGAACTAATTTCCATGTCCGTGACCTGGTGAAACTGCCAAGTAGGATCACCGGTGCGGCGATACCGAACCCGAGGGGAATGTCGATAGGCCGTCTTATGCCAACTTGCTCCTATAACTGTTGCAGGTAATGCACGCAGAGTACGGGAGTGCTGTACAAGATCAAGCTGAGAAGCTGCTATACCTTCGGTTCCGTTGAGCCTTCCATTAAGCTTCGAAATCCAGTCAAGATACTCCGAAACGGTAAGACGTTGATTACTCCATATGCGCGAACTGCTGCTCGCCCCAATTGTTTCGCGCTCTTCTCCATCATTGCCACTTCCAAAAAAGTGCCCTTGAACGAAAGATCGCCCATCTCCTGCAGTCACAGCTCGTTCTGCGCGTGGTCCGGTTAGCACTCGGTAAGATTCCGCTTGAGTATTGATGGCAGTGTTCTTGAGCCCTACGTTGTAAAACTTCAGGTCTGTAAGGCCCGCTGTGGCACGCCTAGTGGATTCATAGCTAATTGGCCTATGTTGATCCTTACAAACTGTCTGCATCAAATCAATGTAGAGCCGATCAGTTCGACGCGTAGAACCGATAAAACATAACTTGGTAGCAGTGTTGTACGCAAGCAGGAAAATGTCGTGTCTCACATTGATTAAGACATCGGATGTTGCCCAGTTGGGCGGCTCATTGTCGACGGTCAACAGAAGCGTTATCAAACCATTGTCCGCCATCCACTGTTTTGCCATCTTCAATTTTCGGCCTATCACAGGCCCGAACAGATCGAAGTTCGGTGCGGCGCTGCACTCGAAAATGCGAGTATGCGCATATAGCTCTAATGAAAGCGGAGAGACGGAATCGTAATCGGATTCGACTTGAATCTTAGTCTTCAAGACTTCGAGAATCCCACGATCTACGGTGCCGTCTGCAAGTGCCTCCCGCGCAGCTTCATCAATCAGACTGGCGATGTCTATACCTTCTTCGAAGAGCTTGGAGGTCGCATCGCGGAGACGGCTCTGTGAAGCTATAAGAGTGGCGTCGCCGGTCGATACATCGTTGGTTCGAGCGAAGCGACCGATAAACTGTATCGTGGGCACGAGAGACCTGTGCGGCGCATGAAGGGCAGCTATTTTGAGCTTCGGGAAATCGTATCCTTCACCGAACATATCGACACAAACGATCCCATCAAGTCGTCCAACGAGGAGAGCATCTTCAACTTCATCCTGCCGCTTCTTGGACGTCTGACTGTCGACAGCAGCCACCCTCACCCCTTCGGCGATATATAAATCCACTAATCGGCGAGCAGACTTTATCGATGCTGATCTCGCAAATAACCTGTGGTCAAATCCGGCATCTCGATCTTCGCGAAGCTGCGCAACAGCCGTCCGAACAATTGACCTATCAATTTCGTCTTCGTCATGATCGTTCTGGACAATTGCGGAGCGAAATCGAACTCTGCCAAATGCACTTTCACGAGACGCCTTTGATACCGGATACGAGTAGGCCAACCGGCCAGGGATTACCTTCTTGTCGCGACGGAATGGAGTCGCTGTGAGGAAGACAAACCGAGCACCGACATAATGGCTTAAATATGCTCCCCAAGTTTCGGCAGGTGCATGATGCGCCTCATCGAAGATCACCAAGTCGAATAGATCTTGAGGGCTCCGAGGAAGGTTCAACGGCGATGTACTGGCAGGTGTCGATACAACTACGTCAATTTCAATTAGCGCATTCCATTCTTCGGTGGATATGGGGCGACCTTTCTGGCTTTTCACGAGAGGATTCGCGAGTTCGGGCTTGACCAGGCGCAACTTTCTTAGCGTAGACAAAGAGGCAAAGTGCGCAGCGGTCTGACGGCGGAGTACGTCCGACGGCTCCACTACCAGAACGCGAGCAGCGCTCAGGAGAAAAGGAAGAGCCATCATGACGGCTGTCTTACCATATCCCGTGGGTAGCGAAAGGATTGCCGGCTCTTCATAGACCGAGAAATGAGATACGGCGGCATGTAATGCTCCGAGTTGTCCGGGACGAAATCCCGAGTTTGGAGTTCCAAGGGGCCGCAGCGCCATGTCCGTGTTGTGATCTAAAAAAAAGGTAGGCATATCTATCTATCTCAGAGAAGCATTCAATATCTGGATCTAATCCGATCTTCCAGCCAAGTAGCAAGACGCCCGCGCAATTGGCGGTCGAGCACAGGTACTTTTTCGGGATCAGCGAACTCTGGGATGCGGTCCATATTGCGGCGCACGTCGTACCACTTAGCTGGTACACCGGCCATGAGTTCTGCGTGCCCTTCAGGATCAGCGGCAGGATCGAATATGTATTGGAGGCCAAGATCGTCGTAACGCTTAAGATTTTGGAGATCCCGGTCCTTCTGGAAGAAAACAGAGGGAATGAGATGATCTGTGTTGAAGTAACCAGCGTAATGATTGGGCGAGTTGTTCGCAAATTCTGAGGTTGGTCTAAGGGGCGTCGGATCGTTCGGTTCTCTTGGAACCAACATGGTCGCCGGGCAATGAGAGTATTTCATCTTTCCGTCTGATGGCTTTTTGCAGGCATTTGAAATGGTGCGCATGGCCTGTTCCAGAGCGGATGCACAAGCCGTTTGGTCGAGCTGTGCTTTTTTTGTTCGCGCATACACGAAGTGGCCGAGTGCGTTGGACGTAATCATGACTCCACCGGGAGTTCGGTGATCGTGCCACCATCGCCCATCACCTTGCGCGCAAAATACATTTGGAAGCGTTGAAAACTTTAACACCGTATTGCCCGGTCGCCGGAGAAACACATACTCGCGCTCAGTGTGATATGTGTCATCTGGGACCGGAATCTGCATGTACAACTCAAGAAGGCGGCGGGAAATCTCCTTCAGTGCTGAGTTCGGCTCCCTAGTTACGAGATGCCTGCTGGTCAATAGAATTACAAAGGATGATGCGAGTCCTTCGAGAGCGAGACGCTTCCAGACCTGCCTATGGTCTTGGAGCGTGTCCATCACGTCCGCGTCTCCGCGTGCCATACGCAATATTTCGTGTTCTTCCAAGAGACAGATGTAGACGTTCTTGTTTGTTGCGGCGGTCTTGCCAAACACGCACGGTTGATTTTTTTCAAGCCAACCTCGGTACGCTCGTATCTTGGCCTGCCGATCATATTTGGAGTTGAAAAGAATGGCGTGAACCGCTTCCATATCTGGAGAGAATGCATGTCGTGATCGAAGAGCGTCGGCTGGCTGGTGTAACCGGCTCTGTAAAAGGAGTTCAGAAAGATGCATTTGTGTCGTTGACATAAAGAGTTCCTCTATCGGTCCAGCCATTCAGCATAAGCAGGAATATTGATCGTGAGCACGAGTGCGCCGTTTCCATTAAGTTCGCCTTCTTCTGGAGAGGATTTGTTTATAAAGAGGAATGCCATACATCTTCTCTTCCAGTTTCTTCCAGGCGATCCGGCCAAGTGAATTCTGTGCCGCGATTCCCAAGAACTCGGCTCTCTTCGCCAAGCCGGTATAGCTCAGCGTTGTTCGCGTGTCGCGCTTCAAAGCGACGATTTGTTCGGGCGTACATGCCCCCATCGTTACCCCGAGGCCAACCAGATCGTCTCGAAACATTTGTTCTGGGTAGATCAGTTCAGCGGCAAAAATTTCTGCTCCAATCTCAATCTGCGCAGACTGATTGGAAGGGTCGCACAGTGCAACGATGTCACCTCGGTCGACAAGATGGTGTTTGAGCTCGTGGCCCATCGTAAAAATCATAGGATCGTCAGGGAGCCCTTTTGCTAGCATCACGGACGGTCCTTGTTCATCGTTGAAGTAGGCTCCTCGGAGCTTTTTCATTTTGTACGGCCACAAGTCGATTTGAATGCCTTGGTGCTTGTAAATGCGCCGCAGGTCACTTTTGAGAACGCGAGGGGTCTGGAGACCATATTGGTCCCGGATCTGTACTGCGAGAAGCCGCATCTGTCGGTAGTATTCAGAGCGAGTCAATCAGGTTCTCTTTCTTGGTTTGGTCCCTTTCTGCAGACTGCGCGCCCTGCGAAATTCGGCGTAGCGCTGCAGTTCCTCTAAATCGTCTTGGTGAAGGGACTCGGCTGCGCGTAGCAGTGCATCGACCCGTTGACTCTTGGAATCCTGCTCTTCTACATGCGGGAAAAATTTGACAATGGAGACGCCGAAGAATCTGGAGAGACGCTCCAGATCCGCAAGAGTCGGCTCATAGGTTCCCGTTTCCCAACGGGAGATTGTGTTGGTCGCCACTTTCAGCTCCGCGGCCAAGTCCTCCTGCGATATGCCCTGCTCACCATAGGACTTCCTCAAGTCCCTGATACGCGTTCCCACGTAAGTTCGAACGGTGTCGTTCGACATTGCACCTCCCTAAGCATTCATCCTGTTCTAGGATGTCTATATCCTGATACGGTTGACACGCAGCAAGACCCGTGCTGTACTACAACAGGATAGTACATCAACAGATTCAGGATATCCAAGTATCAACCGATAGACATACACGCAAGGAGCCATCATGAAAAGGAAGCGGATTGAATTTGAAGCCCATAAGACAGTGAAGAAGCCTACGAAGGTAGCGTTCGAGACAAAGAGCGGACAGGAAGTCAGTTTCAAAGCAAAAAAGCCGACCAAGGTTCCTGTTCGCGTTTCATTTCTCGCGAAGCGCGCGGACTGAGTATAGCGGCTCGCAGCAGATGGAAGGCTCAAGATCAGCTCTGGAGAGGAAACGAGAATGCAGGGGCTAGCGGAACGAACAGAAGCACTTGACGTATTACTCTTCGATGTCTGCGACAATTTGCAGTTATCGCCAACCCAGCACAAGAAGGCAGAAGATCGCTACCACTCGATTGCTCGCGTGATCAGCGGCCCCACGAGCCCCTTCTCGGCTTGGGACACAAATTTGTACTCCCAAGGATCGATGCGCCTCCGCACAACGGTGAAGCCGATCGAGACGCCGCATGATCTTGACTTGGTCTGCGAGTTCGATGTCTCCCATGCGGACGTGAGTCCGATGAAGCTGTTGAGCGATATGTTCACACTCTTCAGGGATCATGGGGTCTATGGCGGCATGGTTACGAAGAAAAACCGCTGTGTTCGGATCGAATATAAGGATGAATTCTGGCTGGACATTTTGCCGGCTTGTCGGGATGACTACAACGGAGGTACCTGTATCCAAGTACCGGATCGGAACATCGGTCACTGGAAGCCCAGCAATCCGATCGCTTTTGCGGGGTGGTTTAAGGAAGCGTCGCGACGAATCGTTGTGCAGTTCAGCGACTCTATACGTAAGGTCATCGTCGCTGAGGCGAGCGTCGAGCCGCTGCCGGGGCTACAGGCAACGGAGGACAAGACGATGCTCCAACTCATCGTCCAGCTCCTAAAGAGATGGCGTGATGTTCACTATGCAAACTCTGAGTACCCACCCATTTCGATCGTTCTGACGACACTGGCGGGCGATCTTTACAGTGGAGAGCAATCAATCTCGCTGGGCCTGTTGGAAGTTCTGGAAGGCATCGTGAGGCGGTTGGACGCAGCCCACGCCAAGGGCCAGAGGCTGCGTGTACCAAATCCTGTGCACCTTGAGGAGGACTTCAGCGAGCGATGGGACTCTTGCCCTGGAGCGTATCTTGCCTTTAATGCCGGTATACGCCGGTTTGCTTCAGCTTGGCGGGAGGTGTGCGATTCGCGAAACAATCCGGGCAAACTCGCCAAAGGCGTCTTCGGCGAAGTGATCGACGAGGCGATTCTGCTCGAAGCTCGGGCGATGCAAGCCGACCGCGGCAGCTCACGTCTCGGCATTGTGCCTTCCGGACGCATTGTGCCAGTGGCAGCGGCAGCCACCCCGATGATCCGTAACACGAACCATGGGAAATGCTAGGCTGCGACAAAGTCGGCTACAGCTTTCTGCTGCGCAGCAGATCGGTCGAATGCGATCGAAGTATCCTACTCTCGAGTTGGAACTGAAGCGGAACCGTATTATATGGATCGGCGATTGGTGGCCTCATGCGTTGAGCGACACCTATAGAATTCGAGTGACCTATGTGATAGGGAGGCGCCCTGTGATCGCAGTGTTAGGCCCTCAACTCCGTTTAGCTGCAGGAAAGAAACGTCTGCCCCACACATACCCGGATGGGCAACAGGACATTTGTGTGCATCGCCCGGAGGAATGGACCCCAGGTAGTTATATCGCGGACACGATCATGCCCTGGATATCGCAATGGCTGAGGTTTTATGAAGTCTGGGAACAAACAGGAAGCTGGGAAGGCGAAGGTACACATCCTGAAGCCGAATCCCACAAGCGAAAATGAGCCGAAGGTAGGTAAGAGCGCCAGACGCTATGACAGTCCCACGCTGAAGTTGCTGTGGGGACGATCCGCAGGCCGCTGTGCGCTCCCGGATTGTCGCATTGAGCTTTTCGTGACTGAACCCGGATATGACCCCGTCTGCATCATTGGTGAGATGGGGCACGTTATTGGGTCGAGCGACGCGGGGCCGAGGTCGGACTCCGGCAAAGTTCTTAGTGAACGAGACAGGTACGAAAACCTCATTCTTCTCTGCCGTAATTGCCATCGAAAGATCGATGTGCTCGCGGAGCAGTATCCTACTGAGCGCCTACAAGGAATCAAAGCCGACCATGAAGCGTGGGTTCGGACAGCGTTACCAGAGCGGGGGGCGAGCAACGTTCGCTGGAAAGTTTTACGCCTGCGGGGGGACTTTCCGTTCGACGCGAACACTATTGGATCGGCGTTGTCGCCAGATCAGCTCATGGATGAAGTGACAGTCAGCGTAGTCCCAAGCCGCAACACCTGGTCAATCATCCAAGGTGAACTCCGCGATGCGATCGAGAGCATCGCTCGGAACCAAGATGTTGTGGCGGGCCGCCTGGCAGTTTTCCCTCTTGCGCCGGTCTCAGCGTGCATCTTCACCGGCTACCTTCTGACCAACCGTATCAACGTCCGAGCATTTCAATATAACCGAGACGAAGCTACTTGGGTTTGGCCGAAATCCGAGATATTGCCCACAGCACCCACCTTCCGGCAAACAGCTAGTGCAACCTCCCGAAGTGCGGAGGTCTTGTTCCTATTTCAACTGACGGCCTCCATTGACGCATCAGCACTGCACGAGACCCTAAACGGCGAATGTGCGGTGTACGAATGTATCGTGCCAGATCCCTCAACGTCCTGGCTCAAGAGCAAAAGTCAGCTCGATGAACTGGCTCGGAAAGCTCGTGAGATGTTCGAGACCGCCTCTGCCAGCTTCCCTCGCTCGACCCGATGGCACATTCTTTACGCCGGACCTGCGCCGGGTGCTGTTGTCATTGGTCAACAGCTCAATCCGACAATGGTCCCTTTGGTGCAGCTCTACGAGTTTCAGTTTCCAATACACCTCGCGAGCGTCACGATCACCCCTGAGGATTCTCCGTTGGTTCGCCAACGTATCGATCGATTTGTCTGACTATGGAGTTCTAACAGCACATGGACGATGAGCAGAAGAGAAGGACCATCTGGTTTGCCAACAAGCTGGTCAAGAAGAACGTGCGGTTGCCTCTTCTGCGCAGGCCTACCTCCGGAGAGCAATTCTCCAGTCTCATCGAGTCGGTAGACCACTTGCTTACGGAGAGCAACCGGAAGCGTGAACTCCTGCTTCCCGATCTGACTGCTTTCAACAACAAATCGATTGGCGTCTTCAGCGACTACTCCGGCGAGGGCGCTGGTCGTTACAACGTTTATTCGATCTTGATATGTGGCATGAATATGGCATCCGGTTTCCACGATCGCGTCGTCAAAGTCCGAGCGGATCATGCCCTCGGGGATAAGGAGATCTCCTTCAAGGACCTAAATATGGGGCAAATGCGAAGGGCTATGCCAGAATTTTTGGAGGCGGCAGACCAACTTCCCGGATTACTCTACACCGTGGCGGTTGATAAACGCATCCGAAGCGTTTTTGGATCTGAGCCCGACACGCTGAAGAAGATGGCACAGATACTAGAGGACGTTGGCCTCGGTATCCGACCACCGAAGACAGCAGAAAAACTTATGCGTATCGTTCATCTGGTCGCTTATTTCGTCGCTCTTCTTAGCGCAGACAAGCAGAGCGTGTTCTGGATGACCGATCACGATGAGATCAGCCCTACTCTCGAACAACATCAACAGCTGATGGAGCTGTGTTTCGGTCGAGTCCTCCCCTTCTACCTTCAGCCCGAGACAAAATTTGAGATCATGGGTGGGGCGCTTCCCTTTGAGAAGCCCAGCGTCGAGATGAATGATCGGCTCAGCCTTCCCGATCTCGTTGCCGGATGTCTAGGTGATTATCTGACCAAACGAGACGCACAGGGACCTGAAAACATTCTTATCAAAGAGGCTGCGGGAGACGTATTTCTATGGCTCACCAAGCCGGGCATCGGACTCAAGAAGATCTGTACCTTCCTGCGACCCGGCTCGAATGGCCTCATTGAACGAGGTTCTCTTTCCTTTTCCCCTATAAATCCCCAGGAGCTTACTTTTATACCAATCTTTGATTGATCGTAGCTAATGAATCTATAGGGTTTCTGCAGTGCAATCCATTGTGTTTGAATCGAGATACAACCGCGCCGGGGACTAAGACCTGACTCTAGGAGTTGGTGGAAATACTCCATGAGTATCACAATGAAGGCGAAAATGGGTGATGTCGAGGGGGCACCGAAGCGCCTCCAATCGCTCCTGGGGCATCTTCGCACGATGACTTTTCATCCGGTCGGTGACGAAAGGTCTTGTTCAACAAGCTCTTATAGAGATGAGGTTAGGTCGTTCATCTGCACCGAGGGATCTACAACAGAAATCGCGGAGGACTTCACCACGTCGTGTGACAGCTTGCCAGTGAGGGATGCGGCGTTGTCCGTGAAGATTTGCGCATCATGCGATCCTCTCGACATCGCAACGTATGCGAATCTCTTGTTAATCAGGTCTGCGTGGATGTGGCTATCGAGATTCACCATGACGCGCTCGGCCGTGAGTCCCTGGGAGCTATGGCTAGTGGCTGCGTAGCCGTGATCGAAGTGCCGCATTTGATTGGCGTCGAAGCTGACAGATTTACCGTCGTCCATCTCCGCGGAAAGCTGGCCTTCTTTGCCAATATGCTGCACGGTTCCAAGGTCTCGATTGGCGACGCCCAGCTCCTTGGAGGGCGCGGTAAAACTCAAACGGTCGCCAACAGCAAAGTCCCGTTCCAACTCGCGGTAGACGGTCACTCCGTATAACCGCGCAGGGCTGTAAGTGACGGTTGTTCCGTCCTCTTTCTGAACGGTCAGCAGGTTGTCTTTGGGCTGGGCAGCGACGACCTTCGTGTAGCTTTGCTTTTCGATGCCAATGTCCTGACTGCCACGCGGATGGTAAAGGATGTCATCCACAGCATAGCGTGCCGCCCAGGTACGGTCGGCTCCGGTCATGTCGGAACGCGGCGCGAGTACGCGGAATGTATGGTCTTTGGGCTGCACAATACCGAGAGCTTTTAGCTCCATGCGAACGGCCTGGTTGATCTGACGGCGCGATGCATTATCTGGCGAAACAACAATGGTGTTTTCCGGGTTGGCGGCGTAGGTTCGCGCAATAGCGGCGATGCGCCTCTGCGGATCGGCGATCTCCGTTACTCGGCCTTGCTGTTCGAGAAGCATGATGCCCTCGGCGACTTCGCCGCGAGACAGATGCTCGACAGCGCGGAGCAAGTCGGGGTCCTTCTGGCGCACGATTTGATCGAGCTTGGCAGTCGCCATTCCGGCGTTAACAAACTGCTCGAAGGGCTTTCCCGCCTCGACGCCCTGATGCTGGCGGGTGTCGCCGATGAACAGAACCCTGTCGCCAGTGTCGAGCTTGGTGAGGAAGTCACGCACTTGCTTGGTGCTGGCAAGGCTGGACTCATCAACCATATATAGATGCCGCTCTGGGGAAGGCTGCCGGACGCGGGCGAGGAAGCCCTGCAAGGTGTCGGCAGAGATTCCAGCATCGCGAAGCTGGTGCGCGGCACGGGAGGTCGGGGCAAAGCCCTCGACGATGTAACCGCGCTGTTCGGCAGCTTCCCGCACTGTACACAGAGCCGTCGTCTTCCCCACACCTGCGCTCCCCTGCAATCCCTGAACGGCGTCACGCGAGGTCAGAATCTCCTCGGCAGCACGGCGCTGCGACGTGTTGAGAATCTCATACTTTCCTGTGTGCTTCACGGCATCTTGTATGGTCATGATCGGTTCAGCGCGGCGCTGCCCCTGCTGCATCCTCTGTAGCACTTCCTTCTCTGCTCGGATCGTCTCCGATGTGGTGAATGACCTACCGGTGTCATGCTTCTGTCCAGGTACAAGCTGAAACTCCCCAGAGGTTACACGGGCCTCGAAGTTGGCGCGAACCTCGGCATAGGTGACTACGCTCATGCCGCGACGCAGGGCGTCACGGAAGAGGTCGCGCTCGTCGGTTACAGCCTCGCGCTCAAAGCTGCGGTCGCGGGCAAAGGTGACAGCCTCGCGGGCCATGGGCTGCCGAGCCTCGGGTGTGCGCTCGGTGGCGTGCGCCTGGGCATGGTCGCGGGCATCTGCTACGACTCTATCGGGCTGATTGCCGAATTCGGTAGCAAGTTGGCGATGCGCTGCGAGTACCTCTGCCGGCGACTGAATCAGCTTTTTGTCACGAGTCGAGTGGGCCGCAATCTCTGCGGCCTCGTGGCCGTGGAAGCCGCTCTGCTCCATGCGGTCGCGTATCTGCTGGCTTCGCTGGCTGGAAGCGTCAAGATACTCCTGGGTATACCCCTTTATCTCCGGCGCTCCACTCCGACCCGCTTCGATTTCATAGCCGAGACTGCGGAGCCGGTAAGTCAGCTCGGATTGATAGATCGCGGTAGCGAACTGCTGAGTCTCGAAGAGACTGCGTTCCTGCAAGGCCCGAGTCTGGCCGTCGCTGCGCTCAGTGACATTGAAGATGACGGCGTGGGTGTGAAGCTGCGGAGCGGCATATCCATCGACTGGTCGGGCGGTATCGTGCTCGAACTTGGCGGCGATGAACTGGCCTGTAGTTTCCGCCGGATTGTTGCCGCCGATCCGCGCCTGCGTATAGCGTTCCAGCTCGTTCAAGGCCGTAGTGACGGCCTGACGGTGGGCCTCTCGTATCCGGTTATCCCCACCCACGAGCGCTGTGAGCGAGATGGACTTCGATGCAGAAAAGGTCGCGTCCCATCCAGCACGATGCTCGACCGACTTGATCGTCTTTCCTTCTGCACCCTCGTATTCGTAAGCTTGGCGGTGCCGCACGAGCTGGTCGCCAGTGAGCGGGTGCTGGCCCTCGGTGAGACGGGTAAATTCCTCTGCACCGACGGCTCCGGAGAGGCCGAACTTCTCCACGAGCTGCCCCTGCCACTGTCCCGGCACCTCCTGCCCACGACTCCAATAGCTCTGATCAGGCGAGGTGAACTCCTTGGCATGATAGGTCTGTGCCCGGGAAGCGGAGAGCGCTTTAGAGATTCGTAGCATGGCTTAATCCCCCAGTGAGAACCCTGCTTGCACGGATTCTCCATCGTCTTCCGGAATGTCCGGCTGAGACGGTTTCTTCGCAAGGGTCTTCGGGTCAAACTCAAGGTCGTCACCCTCCAGAGGGCGCGGTATAAAAGCGGGCTGCGTGGCTGGAATATCGTTGTACGCGAAGGAGAAGCGGGCGACGTAATTCCCTAGCTTCAGGAAGGCGTGCTTGTCAGGCAGGCCGGAGATTTCAGAGTCCAACACCAGCGGTTCTACCTGCCGATCCAATGTGAAGTTCTTGCCAGCATGGGAGCCGTCGAAGCTCGTCTCTCGCATCCGCTCGATTTCGACTTTGCCGATGGCGTTCGACACCCACTCGGCGGCCTTCGGCTCCGTCGTCTTTAGGAAGATTTTGGTGGCCGGCTGCGACAGCATGACTTCGGCCATGTGACCGTAGATAACCTCAAGCTGAGCCTTCCCCTGGAAGCCTAGCACCAACGGGTTTTTCGATTTCCGGTTCTCGGTGATTGCTGTATGGAGCTGGGGCAGTCGCTGCAAGCTCGCCAGTTCGTCCAACACAAACCATACCGGATGCTGGCTCTCTTTCGGTTCATTCAAAAGACGCAATACAAGCAAGTCAATCCACAGACTGTGCAGGGGACGGAGGGCTTCGCGCTCGCTGGGTTTTGACGTAATGAAGATCCATCCCTTGCGCGTCTCCGCCCATTCGGTTGCACTCCAATGATGGGTCGCACTCTCCTTCTTGGGCAGCATACGTAGACTGTCGGCAATCAATCCGAGCGAAGCCAGAACACCGTTACGCTGTTGCTGCGCACCCTTCGCAACCATCATCGCCATCTCCGTATTTTGGACACGGCGGTCGATCTCCTCGGGGTTCGCCATCCACTCGACAAGCTCCTGCGGGGTGGGGCCAAAGGTCAGCAGATGTGCGAAGATTTTTTGCGGCGTCTCGGTGAAAAACTCCCCCTTCTTGTCCGTGGTCGGCTGGTACAGCGATGCGGCGATAGCTTTTGCCTCGGCGCGGCGGCGCAGTTCCTCGGACGGCCCCCAGTAGGGGCATCGGGCATCCAGCGGATTGAGAATGATGTCGCCACGATTCTTGTCATAGAACCGCTGGACGAACTCGCACGCCGGGTCGTAGACGATGGCGGAATGACCGCGCTCTTTGATCTGCAAGAGGAGCTGAAAGATGAGCCGAGTCTTACCGGCTCCGGTGTCGCCCATCAACTCGATATGCTGTCCTTCGGCGCGCTGCGGTATACGCATCAGGTCCTTCGACTCCAGGGTTTTGAAGCCGACGCCATCGCCCTTGACCGCTTTATTGAATCCCTTCGGAAGTACCAAGACGGGTCCTTTGAGGAGACGCCCGTACTTCATCTGTT
>CAZZYB010000034.1:0-16199 GCA_964658125.1 uncultured Acetobacteraceae bacterium
CTGTGCTTCTTCACGGTGCTGCTGACGTGGCTTGGGTTGAGGGGCTTTCGGCGGCGGGTGCTGAGCTAAGTAAGTTTTGCGGCGAGGTCTTTTGCGATGAGGTCGCCGTGGAAGCGTCCGTTCTCGATGAAGATTTCGTTGGTGCGTTCGCCGGCGACGATGACTCCCGCGAGGTAGATTCCGGGGACGTTCGACTCCAGCGTTTTGCGGTTGCAGACCGGGCAGCGGGCGTTGTCGGCGTCGAGACGGATGCCGAGGGACTCGATGAAGCGGAAGTCGGGGTGGTAGCCGGTGAGGGCGAAGACGAACTCGTTGGGGATTGTTTGCTCGCCGCCGGGTGTGGCGAGGGTGACAGTGTCTGGGTCGATGCGTGAGACCGTCGTTGAGAAGTGGGCTGTGACTTCGCCGTTCTTGATGCGGTTCTCGATGTCAGGCTTGATCCAGTATTTGATGTGGCGATGGAGCTCGGGGCCGCGATGGACAAGGGTGACGCGCGCGCCGTGCCGCCAGAGATCGAGCGCGGCGATAGCGGCTGAGTTCTTGCCGCCGATGACCAGCACATCCTGCGCGAAGTAGGGATGGGGCTCGTGGTAGTAGTGCTTGACCTTAGGGAGGTCTTCGCCGGGAATGCTGAGGTAGTTGGGCAGGTCGTAGTAGCCGGTCGAGACGATGAGCTTGCGCGCGCGATGCGTGATCCGGCGATCGAAGCGGTCGGTGGTGTGGACTTCGAATGCGCCGTCTGCGCCGGTGACTGAGTCGACGTTTTGATACTGGCGGACGTCGAGCTTGTAGTGGTCGGTGACCTTGCGATAGTACTCGAGGGCCTCGGCGCGCGTGGGTTTCTGGTTGGGCGACGAGAAGGGCATGTTGCCGATCTCGAGGAGCTCCGGCGTGGTGAAGAACGTCATGTGCGCGGGGTAGTGGAAGAGCGAGTTGGTGAGGCAGCCCTTGTCGACGAGGACGACGCGGAGGCCGGCGTTTTGGGCGGCGATGGCGCAGGCCAGACCGGTGGGACCGGCGCCGATGACGAGTACGTCGTGGAGAGGTTCGGACCGCAATTCACTCATAGCTTGATTGTATGGATGCGCGAGACCGGTGACTGGAGGCAAAGAAATGCCGCCGAAATCGGCGGCATTCGTGCGACTAACTTTCCTTGCCTAGACGTCGATCGCCACGAGCTTGTGGCTGATCGCGAATAACGCCAGCTCTAGCCGTGTACTGACGCCGGTCTTGTCGAAGATGTTCGAGAGGTGGCGCTTCACGGTTTCTTCCGAGATGGTGAACTGCTTGGCAACATCCTTGTTGGAGCAGCCTTCCACGATGCAGGTCACGACTTCGAGCTCTCGCGGCGTGAGGCCGAAAGTCTTTTTCTCCGGTACAGCGGCGGCTTTGGCCATCAGGCCGTGGAGCGCTGTCAGCAGGTTCGCAACGCGCTGGCCGCCAATCCAATAGTCGCCCGAGAGCACCGCGCGAAGCGATTCGCCGAGGTCGGCGGCAACGGAATCTTTGAGCACGATGCCGCGGGCACCAATCTGCAGCGCTTCAATGACCTGTTGCGTGGAGATGGTGCTGGTGAGCAGGATGATCTTCACGCGCGGCGACTTGGTCATGATGGCGCGCATGGCTTCGAGGCCCGGGAGCCGGGGCATGGAGAGGTCGAGCAGAAGGATATCCGGCTCGAGTTCAATGGTCTGAGTGATCGCGACGTCGCCATCCTCGGCTTCGCCAACGACTTCGAAGCCTTCTTCGGCCATCAGCATATTCTTGACGCCGAAGCGGACGACGGGGTGGTCGTCTGCGACTACGATGCGGATGGGAGCGCCATGACCGGCCCGATGGGGCGCGGGCTTCAAGGATGCGGTGGGCTTCTGTGCTGATAGTGCCATGGGAGCGCCCTTTCGTCGTTATGCGGATGTGAGGTGCTTTTCAAGAATACTCCGAACCCGTTCTATGGCCGGCTGGAAATCATCCAGCAGGAGCGTGCTTGCCAGGCCGCCTGCTTCAGTACGTGCGGCAAGCGTCTGCAACTCCGTGGCGCCAAGCATACCGCAACCGCCCTTCAGAGTGTGAGCTTCGCGAACGAAGGTGGCCTCGTCGCCAACGGCTGCGGCGCTGCGCATGCGGTCGATTCGCAACGGCGCGTCTTCCAGAAACATGTTGTAGATTTTCGGAAGCTCAGCCGGCCCCATGACAGCGGCGAGCTTCGCGTAGATTTTCTGGTCGATCACCGCGTTGGCCTGGGTGGCGAGCTTTTTACGCGGCGAGCGTTCTTTGTGAGACAGCGTAGTGGAGGGATGGCGGGCGCGCGAGATGGCGGCGTCGACCTCGGCGACCGTGAAGGGTTTCAACAGGAACTCGTCGAAGGCGTTTCCTTCCGACGCGGCAGGCTGGCTACCGCTCATCGCAATCAGCAGGGCGGGCGGACACGCTACCCGCAGCCGCACCGCCAGCGCGGACTGGGAGAGCCCCGGCATCTTCAGGTCGACCAGGATGACATCGGGGAGTTGCTCTGTTGGAAGTGTTGAAAGCAGCGCCAGAGCCGCATCGCCGGACTCGGCCGCCAGGACTTGCTTGCCCGCGGCTTCAAGGAGCATGGACAACACCTCTCGCATGATGACGTCATCGTCTATGACGAGCATGGGGCCCGGCCAGCCAGGGTGATCAGATGTCGTTCTATCCACAACCATTCGATGCGGGGAACGCCTTCCGTGTCTAGTTTTCTGAAAACCGAGTCTCAGACGCGATACATTAGTGGCCATGCAGGAAGCGGGCAGCGAAGACCGGGCACCGGGGCTGGAAGAACGGATGACGCGGCTGGAAGCCCAGTTGCGTTCTCAGAGCGAAGAGATTGCGGCCCTGCAGGTTGAGCTGCACAGGCTGCATAACGAGCAGCCCGCAAACAAATTTTTGCAGCCAGAAAAGGGGGCGCCGGTTACGCGTCCCTGGCTACCGCCCCCTCCGCCTTCGCCGTCGAAGCCCATGCCGACGGAGCAGCCTTTCGAACCTGCGCCGGGGCCGCCGCCTGCCTTCACGTCTTATCCTGCCGAGACCAGGCGCCAGGGCAACCGGTCGGTCGAGAGCCGGATTGGATCGCAGTGGCTCAATCGTGTCGGCATCGTCGCGTTGCTGATCGCCGTTACGCTGGCGTTGAAGTTCGCCGTCGATAAACACTGGATCCAGTTCACGCAGAGCGGACGGATCGTGACCGGCCTGGTGCTGGGCGCGGCGGTCGTCCTGTGGTCGGAGCGCTTTCGCCGCAAAGGCTATCCCACTTTTTCGTACTCGCTGAAAGCCGTTGGGACAGGGACGCTGTACCTGACGCTGTGGGCGTCGTTCCATCTCTACCACCTGGTTCCGGCGCCGGTGGCGCTGGCCATGATGATCGGCGTAACCGCATGGAACGCCGTTATGGCATGGGCACAGGATGCGGAGTTGCTGGCTGTCTACGCGCTGGTCGGCGGCTTTGCGACTCCGGCGCTGCTGGGCACGGGTGGGAATCACGAAGTTTTTCTCTTTTCATACGTGCTTGCGATGGATATTGCCGTGCTTCTGCTGCTGGTCAAAAAGCCGTGGCAGCGCCTGATCTTCGGTTCATTTCCTGGAACCGTGGCGTACTTTATCGGCTGGTACACACACTTTTTCTCAAAAGATGAGGCCGGAGTTACGGCTTTATTCGTGGTGCTCCTAACGGCGCCGTTTGCGGCGCTGGCACTGGCCGGGCGGCAGCGCGAAGAGGCTGGCGAAGGCCTGCTTGCGCCGCTCGCCGCAGCGTCATTTTTTGCGTGTGCGATGTACTCGGTGCTGGAAGACAGTGGGCGGCATGGGTGGCTGCCGTGGGCTGCTGTCGCGGTTGCCGCTGTCTATTTGCTGCTGATGCGCGTGCGCCGCGAAGGCCTGGCGGAGGCTGTGCATCTCGCCATCGCAATCATCTTTCTGACCATCGCGATTCCGCTCAAAGCGGAGGGTCGCTGGATCACGGTTGGATGGCTTGCGGAAGGCGTCGCGCTGCTGTGGGTTGCGGGGAAACTTCTTGGCCCGGAGGTGCAGGCTCGTGTGCGCTTGCTGATGCGCTGGCTGGGCTCGATCGCGCTGGGACTGGGAGTCGCTGAGTCGCTGATCTTCTGGGCCGGCCAGGATGCGGCGCACGCTTTCTGGAACGGCCGCTTCTGGACGGAGATGGCGGCGGTTGGCGCGCTGGCGCTGGCGGCCTGGCTGGCACGGCATCCGGCGCATGAGGACGCGGCGGAACCGACGCTAAAGACTCTTCGCTGGCCTTCGATTTCGATGGGCTGCACCCTGGTGGCGCACCTGGTCGCTCCGCTCGCGTTGGCGCGGGAGATATCTGCGTATTGGAGCGCCAGCGAGGCGTTGGATGCCGGTTATCGCAGCCAGTTGATGGCGACATCGGTGGCGGCGCTGCTGATGGTGTACGGCGCTGCGTTGATTGCATGGACGACGCTGCTTGACGCCGAAGAGACCGCTCAGCGGAGGCTGCAGATCATGCTTGCGTGCGGGTACCTGGGGCTTGGATCGCTGGTGATGATGGTGACATCGATTGCCAGCAGGGGCGCGCCGTTGCATGCCGTGTGGAACGCGCGGCTGTTGGTGGAGATTGCCGGCGCTGCGGCTCTCGCGATGACTGCGTGGCTGGCCTGGCAGGCGAAACGTGTTCGCACCGACGAAGGCAGATTCTGGAGAATCACGGCAGCGTCGAGTTTGCTCGCGTTCAACCTGGTCCTTCTGCTGGCTGGCGTGCGCGAAGTGACGACGTACTTTGGTCTGCAGGCGAGCGGAGACGACGCGCTGGCGGAGGCCTTCTCCATCTCGGCTTGGCTGATGATTTACGCGGCGGCCCTGCTGGCGGCGGGCTTCTGGAAACGGTTGGCGTTCGTGCGCTGGCAGGGGCTGGTGCTACTGGTCTTCACCATCGGCAAGGTGTTTCTGTACGACGTGCACAGCCTCAGTTCGGGGTACCGCATTCTGAGTTTCTTCGGTCTGGGTGTGGTGCTGATGACGGTGAGTTTCGCTTATCAAAAAGACTGGCTGGGGTTGAAGGACCCGGGTGCTGATCGGCCGGTGGACGAGGCGGTGCGATGAAGGCTGCTGCCGCTGCGCTGGCAATGCTGCTGTTGCAGGGCGCTTACGATCGCTCCGAAGAAGTTGATGCTGCGCCCGAGCGCTTTCGTTTTCAGCGTGAACTACAGTTGCCTGCGGGCACACAAGGCCAGGCCTGCGCCCCTATCGATGCTGCGGTGTATGCGCACTCGGAAGGGCGGCTCAATGAGCTGCGGATTTATTCGGGCGCGAAAGAAGTGCCGTTCGTTCAGACCACCAGCGGTGTGCTCGGACAGCAGGAAGAGCCGGCGCGGGTGATGAACCTTGGCCGGCAGGGAAGCGCGATTGTGTTCGATCTCGCGATGCCGCAGCGCGCGTATACGGAGGTCGTACTGGACCTCGATGGCAGAGACTTTTACGCAACGGCGAAAGTTTCTGGCGCGCAGCAGATCGGGGAGCCGCACACCGACCTGGGGCAGTTCGTTCTGTTCGATCTTCGTTCCAACGGTCTTGCGCGGTCGACCACGCTGGCGCTTCAGGAGTCGAGCTTCGCCGTACTGCACGTCGAGATGACGATGACACCCGCTCCCGGCGCAGCGATAAAAACGTTTGAGCCGGAGATCGTGCGCGGCGCGGCGGTTCCTCCGAGCCGCGAGGCGCAGACTCTCTATACCACGGTCGCAATCACCACGGCGTTTGCGGAGAAAAACAAATCGACTGTTGCCACGCTGCACGTCGCGGCACATGTTCCCATCGAACGCGCGCGCGTGATTGTGGACCCGGCGTTTCACCATAACTTCCTGCGCTCGGTCACTGTGACGGGCAGGCCCGATACGGCGGCGACGGCAACAGCGGACGAAGCTGTCGAGGGCGAGATCGAGCGTGTCGATCAGGCCGCGGGCATCAACGGTATGCCCGCGATTCGCAGCGAGCATTTCAATGTGGATGCGCTGCTGGCATCGAACCTGCGCGATCCGGCGACCGTCACCGTAAGCGTGCATAACGGTGATGACGCCCCACTGCCGCTGCGCTCAGTCGAGTTGCAGATGCGGCAGCGCGAAGTGTGTTTCGAGGCCGAGGCTGGCGCGACGTACGTTCTGCGCTATGGCGATGCCGAGCCGGTGCGCTCGCCGGTGTACGATTACGCGCGCCTCTTCCGCGCCAGTGCCACGGCCGCCGCGGCTACGCTCGGACCGGAGACGCCCAATCCGCAGTTTCATGAAGAGACGCATGAACGACCCTACACCGACCGGCATCCGGAAGTGCTCTGGGTCGCGCTGCTGCTGGTGATTGGCGTGCTGGGGGCGGTCGCGATTCACAACGCGCGGCGCGTTGGACGCAGCAAGTGACGCTCACCGACTCGGGTCTGCGCGGTCTTGTTAACAGAGGATTTTGATGCGTTGGATTTTTGTGGGCCTGTGGATGACGTTGAGTGTTGGTGCCCAGACACTGCCGCCGCCTGCCGCTGCTCCGCTGGTTGAGGGTAAGCGCGCGCTGGCGAGAAACGATTTTGCCGGCGCGAAAATGATCTTCGCGGAATACGTGCGAATGCATCCCGGCGACGTTCAGGGCGAGCTTGGACTCGGCGATGCGGAACTCGGATTGCATCGTTATGAAGCGGCGGAGACGATCTATCGCCGCATCGTCGCCGCGCAACCGCTCACTTGGCAGGCGCACAAAAACCTCGTGATCGTTGAAGCTGCGCTGGGCCGCTGGGAGGACTTCGACGGCGAGCGTGTCGTGCTCCGCGTGGCTCGAGAGCGTGGAGCGAAAGGCATCGATCCCCACGAAAGCGACGTCATCGATGTCATTGCCGTACGAGGTCAGCGCTGGATCGTGCGCGACTACTTCGAGCCGCTGGGCCGTGCACGGGCGCGCTATAACTTCGAGCGCTTCTCCGCGGATGGCCGCGTGCTGGAGTACGTGTCGCTGGAGTCTGCCGATGCGTTTCCGAAGGAACTCAATGGGCGCGCTGTGATTGTAGGCCCGGCAGATAAGGGTGCCGACGCGAACGGCTTCGCACTCAACTGGTATGACGGCAAGTCGCACGGAACGATCAAGAAATTCCCCGCCGAGCCGAAGTACGAGATGTTACGAGCGAACTTTTTGCGGTGGGCGCAAAAGCAATAGGTATAACTGTTATATTCTTGTAAATGCGATTCCACTTCGATCCGTCCAAGAGTAAGCGATTGCGGAAGAACCCGAAACGAGGGATCGGGTTTGAAGAAGCGCAGGAGATTTTCGAGCACGCATATGGTCAAGACCAGTGTTCAGAAGTGCCTGAGCAGTATCGTGCGATCGGCTGGGTTGGGCAAAGACTTTATACGCTCATCTTTGAGATCAGGCAGGACGAAGAGGGTGAGTTCTATCACCTGGTGACGTTATGGAAGGCCACGCGGGAGGAGCGCAGACTCTATGAAGACAACTCGTAAATCAAAGCGACCGGTATCAGCAGAGGCGATTGCCCGAATGGCGGATAAGGGCCAGGACATCTCACGCTTCTTTACAAATGATTTGAAGATGATGCCGCCCATCCAGCGTGTGAATGTGGACTTCACCGGCACCATGCTAGAGGAGTTGGACCGTGAGGCGAGGGACCTGAACATCAGCCGACAGGCGGTGATCAAGACGCTGCTGCGCCGGGCGCTCGATGAGCAGTATGTCGCAGCTGCGGCTCGACCGGTGACGAAGCAACGGGAGCGTGCTGTCGCTCGGTAGCTTCGTTGCTCGGATTTATTTAGCGAAGAGCAGCGTCAACTTCCGAGTAGTAACTTGGCGCCTTCAGAATCTCGCGCGGCTTTGATCCGTCTGCCGGGCCGACGAGGCCGTCGCGTTCCATCATGTCGATGAGATGGGCCGCCCGTCCGTAGCCGATGCGCAGGCGGCGTTGCAGCAGCGACGTGGATGCCTTGCCGAACTCGAATACGAGGCGCACGGCGTCGTCGAACAATGCATCGTTTTCTTCGCCGTCGTTGGCGCTGCCGCCGTCAGCTCCCTTGTCTTCTTTGGGTGCTTCGAGGAAGCCTTCGGCGTACTGTGCTTCTCCCTGCGCTTTCCAGAATTCGGTGACGGCGGAGATTTCCTTTTCGGTGACGAAAGGCGCGTGGATACGCTGTAAACGCGATGTGCCCGGGGGCAGGAAGAGCATGTCGCCTCGGCCTAGCAGGGACTCCGCACCATTGGAATCGATGATGGTGCGCGAGTCGGTTTTGCTGGCCAGGCGGAAGCTCATGCGGGTTGGGACGTTGGCCTTGATGAGGCCGGTGATGACGTCGACCGACGGCCGCTGCGTTGCGAGGACGAGGTGGATTCCAACCGCGCGTGCCATCTGCGCGAGTCGGGTGATGGCCTCTTCGACGTTGGCGCGGTCGAGCATCATGAGGTCCGCGAGTTCGTCGATGATGATCATGATGTACGGAAGCGGCTCCTGGTTGACGTCTTCGAAGAGGTAGTCGGAGCCGTTCTCGAAGAGCTTGTTGAACTGGTCGATGTTGCGGACGTGATTGGCTGCGAGCAGCTTGAGGCGTCGCTCCATTTCGCGCACCGCGTTACGCAGCGCGTTGGCTGCGAGCTTCGCTTCGGTGATGATGGGCGTGAAGAGGTGTGGGATGCCTTCGTACATTCCAAGCTCGACGCGCTTGGGGTCGACGAGGATCATGCGCACCTGCTCCGGCGTCGACTTGAAGAGGACGGACATGATCATCGCGTTGATCGCGACTGACTTTCCTGAACCCGTGGAGCCTGCGATTAGCACATGCGGCATCGCTGCCAGATCGGCGGTAACGATGCGTCCGTTGATGTCTTTGCCGAGCGCAATCGCCAGCTTGCTTTTGCTCTGCGCGAACGATTCGCATTCGACCACGTCGCGGAGCCAGATGGTTTCGCGATCGTGGTTGGGGACCTGGATACCGACGGTCGACTTGCCCGCCATGCGTTCGATCAGGATTGATTCCGCAGCCATCGCAAGGCAGAGATCGTCGGCCAGACCCGTGACGCGGGAGTACTTGACGCCGGAGTCCGGCTTGAACTCGAACGTCGTCACCACCGGCCCCGGATTGATCTGCGTCACGTTGCCGTCGACGCCGAACTCCGCACACTTCTGCACCAGGACCTTGGCTTCTTCGAGCAACTCTTCTTCGCGGGTTTCGGCATGCTCTTCGCTGCGGTAGAGCAGGGAAGAGGGCGGCAGCTTGTATCCGCGGATGGACTTCGCTGCCATCGCGACGGCCTTCACGTCAGCATCGGCACGACGGCCGAAGGCGATGTTCTGGTCGGCGATAGGCTGCATCGGCGAAGGCATCGGGGGCGGTGGTGCTGCGGCGCGGATGGGCGTGGGGCGCCGCGCAGGCGGAGCTTCGGGTATGTCGATGTTGGAGAGTGAGGGCAGCACCTGGCGCTCAGGCGAGTTGATCCAGCTGTCGTCGTGGGTCGGCGGGGCGGCCGGGCTGAACAGATCGCGTTCGACAGCCTGCGGCGAAGCGAGCGGCTGCGCTGCCGCGGCCAGCGCCTGTGCATAGGGTGCGGCTGCCGCTGCGGCGGTTGTGAGAGCGGTAGCGGCGGGAGCGTCGACAAGCGTCCGCGGCATGGTCTCCCACACGGACTTCGGTTGCGCGAGCTCCTCCTCTGTCGCCCACTTCTGCTTCGGCACCAGGTCGAGATTGTCATCCTGCCTGCGGCGCGAGAACCAGCCGAAGAAGGAATGAAGCAGGCTGCCACTCTCCTTTGCCGCGACAGGAGCGCCGGTGGTTGAGACCGCGCCGGCTTTCTCGGCACGGGCGCGGGCCTTGGCGATGGCGCGCTCGCGTTTGGACTCGTAGGCTCCGATCAGCTTGTCCGCTTCTTCGTCGCGCTTGCGCTGCTGGCGTGCGTAGTAGCGGTCGCGGATGTTGCGTGCGAAGGCGAAATGCGATGTAAACCACTCGCGCGCAGAGCTGAGTGTGAAGGTTGTTGCGAGGTACAGCGAGAGCAGCACCATCAGTGTGCAGATAGTGGCCGCGCCCGGGAAGTTGACGACTCGCACCAGCGCATCGGCGATCAGGCGGCCTTCAACGCCTTCGACCGGGATCGCGTGGCGCCACAGGACGTGTCCGGGGAGCAATGCGATGATGGCCGGGGCAGATAGCAGCCACAACGCGAGGCCGGCGGATTTAGCCATTCCGGACCCGACGGCGCGCGACCGCATCCACGAGATGCCGATGCGCAGCAGAACGATCGGCACAAAGAGCACTGCCGCGCCGAAGAGCTGCAGCAGCAGGTCGGAGAGATAGGCGCCGAATAGGCCTGTCCAGTTGCGGGGATGTGCGATGACTGGTCCGCCAACGGTATTGAGCGAGGGGTCGGACGGCGTGTACGTGACGAGCGCGAGGAGGAGGAGGCCGGCGGCGGCCAGCACGACGAGACCAAGCATCTCGTTGAGGCGGCGACTGCGAGTGGGGCGGTAAACGAGTCTCTGTGGCTTCATGATGGTTGGTGGGCGCGAGGTTCTGGCTGCCTCCGCGCGTGCGTATGCGGGACAGAGCGAACGACGAACCTCCAGAGCACTCTTATTCTTTCAGGCCCGGCTGTGCGGCGCGCGGGGGGAATCAGGGTGGTGACTAGCGAGACCTGGAGTCGGATGATGATCTGTACGGATCAGCGAGTAACCGCGAGGCGGATTTTGTGCATCTACACACTCTGATGTTATCGGGTGCTCGTCGAGCATTCCGGTTTGCACGCGGCTCGCAGGGGAGCGGGATTTTCGCGATTTCTCCTGCTTGCTGCCGGTGAAGGAGAATCGCTGCAACCGGCAGACCCTGCGCATGCCGTGATGAGTTTGAGTACAGTCGGAGAGGGAAGGGAACAAATGAGCGAAAACGGATCGGACAAGAATAAGGAAATGGAACGCGTTCTTCTCGAAGTAATCACAACCCTTCAGAACGGGCAAAAGGGTTTCGCTGACATTGGGGAGCATCTGAAAGATGACACCCTGAAGCGTTACTTCCTCGCCGAAAGCCTGAAGCGCGCCAGCTTCCGCGCCGACCTCGAAGCCGAGTTGCACCGGGCCGGCATGCATGACGTGAAGGATTCAGGCTCGGTTGCGGGAACTCTGCACCGTGTCTGGGGAGACGTGAAAGCCAAGCTGGGCGGCGGCGATCACACGCTGCTTGAGACAGCAGAGCAGGGCGAGGATGAAGCCAAAAAGACTTACAAGGATGCGCTGGAGCAAGACCTGCCTATGCCCATCCGCCAGCTTCTGACCGAGCAGCAGGCGCATGTTCTTACTTCGCACGACTTTGTGAAGCGGCATCGCGATGAGATGAAGTCGGCAGCATAGTTCGTTTTGAAACGGTAGTGTAGGAGGCGGCCGCCATGGCCGCCTTTTACTTTTGCAGGAGATGCAAATGCGTGTCGCCAGAACGATCATGGGAGTGTTTTACGTGCTGGCTGGCGTGGCGCACTTCCTCCATACTCGCCGCTATGAATCCGTGATGCCCGATTATCTGCCCGCGCATCATGAACTTGTTCTGATTAGTGGAGCGGCGGAGATTGCCGGTGGGCTGGGCGTGCTTCTACCGCAAACGCGCCGTGCCGCAGCCTGGGGCCTGATTATCTTGTTAATTGTCGTGATGCCCGCGAATATCTGGATGGTGCAGCACCCGGAAAGATATTCGGGTATTCCGCAATGGATATTGTGGATGCGGCTTCCGCTACAACTGCCATTGATCTGGTGGGCCTGGCTGTATTCACGCGGAGAAGTAAGTCAGAGTGAGCTCACATAAAATAATCATCGGAGAGCCTGGAGACTCTCCGATGATTATTTCTCTAACAACTCACACAAGTACAACCGGCAGACCTAGGAAGCGCGCTGGATCCGGCGGCGAATCATTGAGGCTGCGCCGAGCAGGCCGGTGCCGAACATCATGAGGCTCGAAGGCTCGGGAACCGGTGACGGGCCAAGCTTGGGAACGTTGGGGCCGTCGGGTGTACCCGTCATGAACTCCTGGGGAATTCCGTTGGTCCAGCCCGTGGTGTCGCTTGTCGGCGCGTAGTAGGAGAAAGGCGTGTAGTTGAAGTTGAAGCCGGGCTTGGCGGCGTCGGCGAGGGCCGTAGCAGCGACGATGGCGGCCGTTGGGGTGTAGGCGGAACTGCTGGTGATGGCCGGATCGAAGATGCTCCAGGCGGCGAACTGATAGTCAGCCGCTGAAATGCCGTGGGCACCCGTCTGGATGTTCGCAAAGATCAGCGCCAGCGCACGATAGTCGATCGCTGTCGTCGAGTTACCGGTGGGGATGCTGTTCTGAGTTACGTTCCAGACTTCGCCCTGCTGAATGGAACGGTTAGCGTCCAGGCACATCATGGCGAGGGTGGAGCTTGATCCGTTGACGCTCATGTTGTAGGGATAGATCTGTTCTCCGCCAGCGGATGCGCCGCCGGTGGAAGCGAGTGAGAGTGTGGTAGCAAAAGCCGGCGCTGAAAGGGAGCCGATGACGATAGCGGAAAGAGCGATTAGCCCGAATTTCTTCACGATGTTTCTCCTGTACTCAACTATTTATTTGGAGTGATGCTGGACCATTGAACCGGCTGCGAAAGTCCTCTTGCTTTCGCATCGACATCAATCTCGAGCACTGATGCGTCTGGCATCGTTTCAAGGTTGTTATCGCTTGATTGAAGTATGCATGGAATTAAAGGAACATCCAGAAATCAATGGTTTCCTTTAAAACAGTTACTTTTGCGCAGAAAAGTAACTAGGCGCATGTGTGCTTAAACGCTGCACAAATGCGCCTTACGGCAAAGATTTTGAAGGGTATTTATAAGGAAGAAGTGGAGCCGATGACAGCCATCATCCGACCGGTGTAGCCGTGTTCCATGCGATGCGAAAAGTAGCGGCGCTCGCCGTTCTTCTCACGCGCGCAGCCGGTGCATTCGGCGACGACGGTGATGTTTTTTGAGGGCACACCGGCGTCGAGCAACTGCCGCCGGTTCGCCTCCCACAGGTCGATGTGGATTTGCGGACCGATGTTGGAGTGTCCAGGAGCGCGCGCCGTGAGGAATAGCAGCGGGTACTTCTCGCGGATGGGATCGGAGTCGTACACTTCGCTGAAGATTTCTGGAGCGTAGGCAAACTGGCTTTCAAAGTCGAAACGAACTTCTTCACCGACGGCGTAACAGCACGCGCCGATGCCCGGACCGACCGCAGCGACCAAATCCTGAGGGCGCGAACCGTAGCGCAACCGCATTGTCCCAATGCCATGCTCGACGATGCGGGCCAGCGTACCGCGCCACCCGGCATGGAAAGCCGCCACCGCGCGTGTCCGCTTATCCGCGAGCAGCACCGGGATGCAATCCGCGGTTTGAACGCCCAACAGAACGCCGGGGACGTCCGTCATCAGGCCATCGCCGCGCAGGACAGCTTTGCCGTCGGGCTTCGATAGCGAGCCGTGGTCCTTTTCGATGATGCGAATCATGTTGCTGTGAAACTGCCGGACAGCCGCGAGTTCGAATGAGGATTTACCGGTGACGGCCTGGATGAAACGCTGCCGATTTTGCGAAACGATTTCGGGAGTGTCCTCGCGCGTCCAGCCGAGGTTCAACTCACCGTCGCCATAGGCCGTGGAGGCTCCTCCCTGGCGGGTGCTGAAGCCGGCCCGCAACCACGGGAGGCTCTCGAATGCAGGAACGGTGACGACGCCGGGTGCTCCCAGTTTGCGCTTCTTGGCCGGAGCCGGAGAGGACCGCGGCCTTTTGACGCGCTCGCCATCTTTCCAGGCACCCGTGCGGGTTTGGCGCTTGCCGTGGGTCAGCCCCACATTTGCGAGGATGTCGTCCACCGCACCGATGGCTTCGGCGCTCTCGAGCCAGTCCTTCATGTGGTCATTCTAGCGGGAAGAACGCGTGTTAAAGAATTTGGGCCCGCTTTCCAGCGGGCCCATAAGAGGCTTTGGGGAGGGGATTTTACTGAGGAAATTCTGAAGGGGCCCAAGTTCGGGCAATAAAAGGATCGTGCATCGGTGGGACAGTTTGAATAGCCTCTCGGTTGTTAGTTAGACGCGTGAGCGCTTCGGGGGTTGCACGCAGTTGCGCCGCGGGGGCCAGAAAGTGATCGTTTACCGTCACTTTCTTGTGGATAGGCACGGACCGGGTAAGAAACTTAGGACAAAGCACTGAATCCTCACGACAAAGGTTGCATCCAACCCGATTCAGCGGTACGATACCCGCGATTGCAAAGCATGACTATACCTAATCAAATCGCCTCACACCTCCTTCGTTCACGCATCGGCAAAATCTGTGTTGCCATTACTGGATCGACTGCCGATGAAATGCTCGAAAAGGCCGCAACAGTCCTTAAAGAGAGCACATTTCTCGAATTTCGTCTCGATTATCTTCCCAAACCAGCGGCCGCGCTTCCCCGTATAAAGCAGTTTCTGGCAGACAACGGAGCGGCTACCGCAGTCGCTACCTGTCGATGCAAAGAGAATGGCGGACGGTTTGCCGGTTCGAATACCGAAGCCCTGGAAATTTTATTGAAGGCTGCCGAATCGGGATTTCAACTGGTGGACGTGGAACTGGAGTCTGCCGAAAAACTTCCCAAGTCGACGCTGGAGAAACTTCGTGCGACGGGCGCTGCGCTGATCGTCAGTCACCACGACTTTCATGCGACCAAAGACCTCGACGGGATCCTGGCGCGGATCACGCCGTTCCAGCCCGAGTTCATCAAGATCGTGCCAACGGCGCGGAATCTAGCAGATAACATTACACTTATGCGCTTTCTGGAGCGCGTCGAAGATAGCCATAACTCTTCCGTCGTCGGAATCTGTATGGGGGAATCGGGCGTAATTTCTCGAATCCTTGGCCTGCGTGCGGGATCGGCGTTTACGTTTGCCGCTGCCACGGCCGGGGAGGAGACGGCCCCCGGCCAGATCGCCGCGCGGACTCTGCTCGAAACCTACCGCGTCGACCAGGTAGACGCAGCCACCAAGGTTTATGGAGTGGCTGGAAACCCCATCGGGTCATCACTTTCCCCGCTGATGATGAACACCGCGTTCCGTCGCGAGACGGTCAATGCCGTTTACCTCGCCCTGCAGACCAGTAAGGCCGATGACCTGTTCAAACTGGTCCGCGAGATTCCGATCCAGGGCGTCAGCATCACGATGCCGCTGAAGCAGGATGTGATTGCGCAACTGGAGCGGACAGACCCGCTTTCGACGAAGATTGGCGCGGTCAACACGATCTTCCGCGCCCAGGACGGTAAGTTCTACGGCTTCAATACGGATGTCGCAGGAATCATTGCGCCGCTCGAACGCCGCATGGCATTGGCTGGGACGAGGGTGCTGGTGCTCGGCGCTGGCGGGGCTGGGCGAGCGGCCGTGTTCGGTCTGCGCGATAAGGGAGCCGAGGTCTGGATACTGAATCGCACGCCGGAGACTGCGCAAAAACTGGCGCGGCAGGCTGGGGCGAAGACCATCAAGCGCGAGGGTGTCGCGAAGTGCAACTTCGACATCATCATCAACTCCACACCGGTTGGGATGACGGGCAACAAGAATCCGCAAATCCTTACGGCTGAGGATCTTAACTGCAAGATCGTCTTCGACCTGGTGTACAGTCCGCTGGAGACCCCGCTGCTGCGGGCCGCTCGCCAGAAGGGAATTGCGGTCATCACGGGCGTCGAGATGTTCGTCCAGCAGGGTGCGCGGCAGTTCGAAATCTGGACCGGCAAGCCCGCTCCTGAGGAAGAGATGCTGCAGGTGGTGTTGCATTCGCTGCGACAGGCGGCGGAGGCTGCCGGAGAGGTTGCTCCGACGATGCCTCCGGTGACTCGCGTGGAGTCGAAACCGAAGGTGGAGGAGCCCGAACCTGAGGCGGCGACACCGGCGAAGGCTGCTGTGCCTGCAAAGGCTGCGCCGACGAAGACGGTCGCCGCACCCGTCAAGGTTGCCGCAAAAACGGTAGCGGAAGCTCCGGTGAAGGCCTCTGCGAAGCCCGCTCCAAAGGCTCCGGTCAAGGCTGCGCCCGTTGCGGCAAAGCCGGTTGCCAAGGCCCCGGCAAAAGCGGCTCCGGCAAAGAAGGCTGCGACGAAAGCGGTGGCGACGAAGGCTGCGGTAAAGGGAAAGCCGAAAAAGCGGTAATGAGGCTGATTCGCGCTGTGCTGCTCGCGTCCGTGGTTTTGT